>NZ_JBTIXF010000087.1:0-20962 GCF_055793945.1 Plantactinospora sp. A48
GGCAACGGAGCGCATAGAGTGGCAACAGCCACGTTCTTTCAGTCACGCCGTCGAACACCACCCCCGCCCCCCCCCCCCCCCCCCCCCCCCCCCCCCGCTTCGACGTCTGGGTCTGGATGGCTCCGGCCCAAACCGGTCGCGTTCCAGCCGGGTGGCGTTCCAGTCCAGGTGGTGTCGCGGCCCGGCTGGTGTCGCGGCCGGGCGGGTTCGCGGCCCGGGTGGTGTCGCGGCCGGGCGGGTTCGCGGGCTACCTGGTCAGCGGGTCAGGAGCGCAGGCCGTTGCGACGCAGGATGGCGTCACCGATCACGATGATCAGCAGGGTGGCCGCAAGGCCGATCAGCCAGATGTTCTCGACGTTGCCCCGGTGGTTACCGCACAGCATGAGCAGCAGGGCGGCCGCCACGAGGACAGCGCCGATCCGGCCCGCCTTCCGGTGCCCCGGCTTGTGCTGGTCGGGCGAGGTAACGGGCTCCGACTCAGTTCCGGCCACGTTCGGTCCTTCCTCTTGACACGGATCTGGCCTCAGTCTGGCATGTCGGGATGCCCGGGTTGGCGTAGGGCCCCAGGCCCGCTCCGCCGGTCACCCACCGGCCCGGCCTGCCCGGCCGGCCGTGTCGCGCGCGTCCTGGCCCGTTGTCGTGCGGGTCCGGGCCCTGTTGTCGTGCGCGTCCCGGACCATCCGGTGGCCTCACGGTGGGGCCGATGATCGACTGGACCGGTGGTCCGCCCGTTCGCCGACGTCGCGGGTGGGTCGGCCGGGACGCTCCGGTAGCGTCTGGGGCGGGAGCATCACCTATCGAACGAAGGGGACGGTGCGGTGCGTCTGACCGGTACGGGGCACGCCAGCATGCGGATCGACACGGCCGCGGGCAGCATTCTGTGCGATCCGTGGGTCAATCCGGCCTATTTCGCCTCGTGGTTCCCGTTCCCCGACAATTCCCAGCTCGACTGGGAGGCGCTGGGCCAGACCGACTACCTGTACGTGTCCCACCTGCACCGGGACCACTTCGACGCGGCGCATCTCAAGCGGTACGTGAGCAAGAAGGCCACCGTGCTGCTGCCCGAGTACCCCACCTCCGAGTTGGAGGACGAACTGCGTGAGCTGGGCTTCACCAGCTTCCTGCGGACGAAGACCAACGAGGTGGTCGAGCTCGACGGCGGGCTCAAGGTGATGATCCAGGCGTTGACCAGCCCCACGGACGGGCCGATCGGCGACTCGTCGCTGTGGGTGGAGCACGACGGGGTCCGGCTGCTCAACCAGAACGACGCCCGGCCCACCGACCTGACCACCTTCGCCGAGCTGGGTCACGTACACGCCCACCTGTTGCAGTTCTCCGGCGCCATCTGGTATCCGATGGTCTACGAGTTGCCGACGGCCGCGAAGACCGCGTTCGGTAAGCAGAAGCGGGACCGGCAGTTCGACCGTACCTGGCGGTACATCGACGACCTCAAGGCGTCACACGTCTTTCCGATCGCCGGGCCGCCGTGCTTCCTCGATGACGAGTTGTGGCAGTTCAACGACATCTTCGGGGACGAGGGCAACATCTTCCCGGACCAGTCGGTCTTCATGGCCGAGTACGCGAAGGTCGGCGGCACCAACGGTGTGGTGCTGCTGCCGGGCAGCGTCGCCGAGCTGACCACGGACGGTTGCGAGACCACCCACCCGGTGCCGGTCGACGAGTTCTTCGCGAACAAGGCCGCCCACCTGGCGGAGATGCGTGAGCGCAAGCGGCCGATCATCGAGGCCGAGAAGGCGTCCTGGCGGCACCCCGAGGTGGACGTTCTCAAGGAGATGAAGCGGCGCATCGAGCCGCTGTTGGACGAGTCGCTCTACCTGGCCAAGGGGGTGGGCGGCCCGGTCCGGTTCGACCTCGTGAGCACGGACCACACCGGCGCGGAGACCGTCGAGTCGATCGTGGTGGACTTTCCGGGCAAGCAGGTCCGACCGTACGTCGACGAGAAGGTGCGGTACCGGTTCCGTACCGAGCGGGCGCTGGTCGAGCACCTGCTGTTCACCGGTGAGGTCGACTGGGTGAACTCGCTCTTCCTGTCCTGCCGCTTCTCGGCGGCCCGGATCGGCCAGTACAACGAGTTCGTGTACGCCTTCTTCAAGTGCCTGTCCGAGGAGCGTCTCCAGTACGCCGAGGGCTGGTACGACGAGCACGAGCGGACCAGTGACGCCGAGGACATCAAGCTGGGCGACTGGACCGTGCAGCGGCGCTGTCCGCACCTCAAGGCGGACCTGACCCGGTTCGGCATCGTGGAGGGCGACCAGCTCACCTGCCAGCTGCACGGTTGGCGGTTCGACCTGGTCAGCGGGCGCTGCCTGACCAGCGTCGGGCACAAGATCCGCGCCCACAGGGAGGACCGGTCCGAGGACCGGTCCGAGGACCGGCCCGCCGCCGATCCGGCCGGCTGACCTGCGGCCCGTCGACGGGGCGTTAACAGGGGCCGCTTGCTATACAAAAAGCGATAACAAGATGCCCTTCCTTACCTCAGGTCGGTGAGGATTCGGCGGGCGGCGTTGTGGCCGGCCGCGCCGATCACGCTGCCGGCCGGGTGGCAGCCCGCGCTGCCCGCGTAGAGCCCGTCCAGGCCGGTGGCGTACGGCATGCGGTCGGTGAACGAGACGGTGTTGTCGACGTGGTGGATGTGCCCGCCGGTGATCCCGAAGTGCTCCTCGATCCCGGGTGGGGGCAGGGGGAGGGTGTCGGCCACCAGGTCGGTGGTGCCCGGTGCGTACCGGTCGCAGATCGCCAGCAGCCGGTCGACGTACCCGGGCAGCGCGGTGGCCCAGTCGGTGCCGGCCGGCGCGTACGGCACGGACTGCACGAACAGCGCCGACGAGTGGTGCCCGGCGGGGTCCTGCAACGACGGGTCGACGGTGGTGTGCAGGTACCACTCGATGGTCGGCTCGTCCGGCAACCGGCCGGCCCGCACATCGGCCCACATGCCCCGCAGCGCCGCCATCGGCGATTCCCCACCGTCGGCGGCGCCGGTGTTGCGGGCGGAGCCGGTGCGGGCGCCCCCGGTTGAGCTGGCACCGCCCGGCACCAGCGAGGCCGACCCGGGCAGCAGGTGGATGGTCGAGCCGAACGGGCTGGCCGTGCCCGGGGGCAGGCAGGAGAACCGGGGCAGGTCGGTGAGGGCCAGGTTGAGCTTCAACGTGGTGCCGGGCCGGCGGTTCGCCGCCATCCGCTCGGTGAGGGCCCCCGGCAGCGCGCCGTCGGGCACCAGGTCGAGCAGCCGGTACGGATCGCAGGCGCCGAGCACGACGCCGGCGGCGACCGTACGCCCGTCGGCGAGCGCGACGCCGTCGACCGCACCGCCGTCCAGGGTGATCGCGGCCACCGGGGCGCCGGTGACGATCCGGGCTCCCGCGGCCCGCGCCGCGTCGGCGAAGGTCCGGGACACGGTGCCCATCCCGCCTTCGGCGATCATCCAGGTCCCGTCGGAACCCGGCAGTCTGCACATGTTGTGGACCAGGAAGTTGTGGCCCGTTCCCGGGTCGTCCGGCCCGGCGTTCAACCCGGACAGGCCGTCGGTCACCGCGTACATCGAGACGAGTAGTTCGGAGGAGAAGTCGAACCGGGCCAGGTAGTCGGCCACCGAGCCGCGTACCAGGTCGACGAAGACCTCGCGCAGCGCGGGCCGGACGTACCGGTCGGCGGTCTGGTCCACGGGCAGCGGTTCGGCCAGCCAGGCCGGCGCGAGGTCCGCGCGCAGCGCCGCCAGTTCGGCCTGCATGGCGTCGTCGGCCGCCACGTCGGCGGGGGAGAAGAACGCCGTCAGCTGCTCGCGGGTGGCCGCGCGGTCGGAACCGATCAGCAGGTACGGCGAGCCGACCGGCCCGGGGGTGGGCAGGAAGTAGTGCGGGTCGCGACGCAGCACCGGGATGCGCAGGTCGAGCGTGGCCAGCAACTCGGGTGGCATCAGCCCCAGCAGGTACGACCCGGTGGAGTGCCGCAGTTCGGGCACCTTCGGGAAGGGCCGCTCGGTCCGGGTGGCCCCGCCCAGCACGTCGGCGGCCTCCAGCACCAGCACGTCGAGGCCGGACCGGGCCAGCAGGATGGCCGACACCAGACCGTTGTGACCAGCCCCGATGATCACCACGTCGGCCCGGTCGGGCAGCTCAGCGTCCATGCAGCGGCAGCCTAGCGGCTGTCGGGGGGCCGCGGGGAGTCCTCGTGGGGCTGGGACGAAGTGGCCTGGCCGGCGGGTGGGTCCGGTGGACCGGGGGGAAGGTCCCGCAGCTGACCCGCCAGGCCGGCAAGCTCGACCTCGAACAGCGCTTCCGGTTCGGTGAGCGCCCAGTCGAGGTGGTGGAAGACCTCCATGGCCACCAGCCCGTACAGGCGGGTCCAGCAGGACAGGAAGACGTACGACACCGCCGCCGGAAGGTCACCGTGGGTGCGTCGCAGCAGCGGGCTGAGCCGGTCGCCGAGCTGGCTTTCCAGCAGGTCCCGGGGCGGCGTCGGCAGTCGGCCACGGTCGTGCAGTTCGTGCAGCGGCTGGAGGAAGACGGCGCCCAGCCGGGGCCCCGGCTGGCCGGTGTCGCACTGTTGCATGAACTCCACCATGCCCGGTACCGGCTTGCCGAATATCAGGCTGAACTCGGCCGGATGGCTCACCGACCAGCGCCGGAAGCCGCGGGCCATCGCCAGCAACCGATCGGTGGGGTCGTCACCGGCGGCGTCCCGGGCCGCCTCCACGGTCTGCCGCAGTTCGTCGTAGAAGTCGCCGGCCAGCTCCACCACCAGGGCTTCCAGGCTGGGGAAGTAGCGGTAGATGGCGGGCGCCGTCATGCCCATGTCCCGGGCGATGGCGCGCAGCGACACGGCCTCGGTCCCGCCCTCGATCAGCAGGCGTCGGGCGCCCTGTTTGATCTCCGCGACGGTCGCCGTGCGTAGGCGTTCGCGCCGGGTCGGAGCGGTCACTTTCAGCAGACTCCCCTTGACTGGAGCGAACGCCGTAGTGATAGTTAACGGCGTTCACTTTTCTGAGTGGCTATTACAGGGTACGACCTGGCGCAAGAGCGGGAGAACGAATGTTCGCGTGGTGGGGGCGGCGGGTCGTGCGCTGGCGCTGGACGGTGCTCGCCGCGGCGCTGGTGCTGGTCGCGATCGGCGCGACCTGGGGAGCGGGCGTCTTCGGCGCGCTGACCGGAGCCGGGTTCGACGATCCGGCCAGCGAGTCCAGCCGGGCCGCCGACCGGATCGCCGTGGAACTGGGCCGGCAGGACGCCGACCTGCTCGTGCTGTACTCCAGCGACACGGCGACGGCCGACCAGCCGGCGTTCCGTGACCCGGTGACCGCGACCCTGCGGCAGCTTCGCGAGCGGCCCGAGGTGGCCAGCGTGACAAGCTGGTACGACACGCCGTCGCCCACCCTGCTGTCCCGGGACCGGACCGCCACGTACGCGCTGGTCCGGTTGCGCGCCGCCGACGAGGACGGGCGGTCCGCCGCGTACCGGGCGCTGCGGCCGACCCTCGACGCCCCGGGGGTACGCACCGAGGTCGGCGGCACGGTGCCGTTCCTGCACGCCGCCAACGAGCAGACCACCCGGGACATCACCCGGGCGGAACTGTTCTCCATGCCGGTCCTGCTGGTGCTGCTGGTACTCATCTTCGGCGGACTGGTCGCGGCGGCCACCCCGCTGCTCATCGGCGGCCTCGCCATCCTCGGCGCGTTCGTCGCGGTACGCCTGCTCACCACGATCACCGACGTCTCCGTCTTCGCCATCAACATCATCACGTTGATCGGGCTGGGCATGGCGATCGACTACGCACTGTTCATGGTCAGCCGCTTCCGGGAGGAACTGGCCACGGGCCTGGACACCCCGGCGGCGCTGCGGCGCACGCTGGCCACGGCGGGACGGACCGTGGCGGTCTCCGGCCTCACCATCGCGCTGGCGATGGGCAGCCTGTTGATCTTCCCGCAGACGTTCCTCCGGTCGATGGGCCTCGGCGGGATGGCCGCCGTCCTGGTCGCCATGCTGGCCGCGCTCACCGTGCTGCCGGCCCTGCTGGCCGTGCTCGGCCACCGGATCGACGCGCTGCGCGTACCCCTGCCGCGCCGGCGGCGCTCCGGCGCGACCGACCCGGTGGCCGGCGGCGCCTGGGCCCGGATCGCCCACGCCGTCATGCGCCGGCCGGTGCCGGTGGTGATCGCGGTGGTGGCGTTGCTCGGCGTGCTCGCCGCGCCCTTCCTGCGGATCGAGTTCGGTGGCTTCGACGAGCGGGTGCTGCCGGCCGACTCCGCTCCCCGGCTGGTGACCGAACGCATCCACGCCGAGTTCCCGGGTGCCACCGTCGGCCCGATCGACGTACTGATCTCCGGCGTCCCGGCCGAGCAGACCCGGGCCTTCGCCGCCCGGGTGGGCCAGGTGCCGGGGGTGACCGACGTCCGGGTGGCGGCGAGCCGGGACGGCGCGACCCTGCTGTCCGTGGGCTACTCGGGCGAACCGACCGGAGACGCGGCCCAGGACGCGGTACGGACCATCCGCGACCTGCCGGCCCCGGCCGGTGCCGAGGTGCTGGTGGGCGGCCGGCCCGGCGCCGACCGGGACCTGCTGGACAGCCTGGGCGGTCACCTCCCGTGGATGGCGTTGATCATGGCGTCGGCCACCCTGGTGTTGCTGTTCCTCGCGTTCGGCTCGGTGGTGCTGCCGGTCAAGGCGGTGCTGATGAACATCGTCTCGATCTCGGCGTCGTTCGGCGTGGTGGTCTGGGTGTTCCAGGACGGGCATCTCGCCGACATCCTCGGCTTCACCCCCACCGGGTTCATCGAGCCGAGCAACCCGATCCTCATGCTGGCCGTGCTGTTCGGGCTGGCCACCGACTACGAGGTCTTCCTGCTCTCCCGGGTCCGCGAGGAGTGGGACGCGGGCCGGGACAACACCAGTGCGGTAGCGGTCGGACTCCAGCACACCGGACGGATCATCACGGCCGCGGCGCTGCTGCTGGTCATCGTGGTGGCCGGCTTCGCCACCGGCGGCATGTCGTACATCAAGCTGATCGGGATCGGCATGATCGTGGCGATCGTGGTGGACGCCACGCTGGTCCGGGTGCTGCTCGTGCCGGCCACCATGCGGCTGCTCGGTCGGTGGAACTGGTGGGCGCCCGGCCCGCTCGGTCGGCTGTACCGCCGCTACGGCCTGCGCGAGTCGGACAACGCCGAGACGCCAGCCCCGGGCACGCCGCACACCCCGACGCTGACCGCCCACCGCTGACCACTCAACCGCTGACCGGCCGGAACGCCGGGCACCGCCGTCGACCCGCAGGCAGGCTGACCGGCTGGAGCGCCGATCGGCTGAACGCTGGGCCGCCGCTGACCGTGCCCGACCCCGGCGACCCGTCAAGGGGTGGGTTGGGGATGCGGGGCGGGCGGCGGCGACCCGGTGGTGGCGCGGCTGCGGCGCCAGCGGCTGAGCACCAGCGTGGCCGAATAGCCGGCCAGCACGATGACGTGGAACAGGTACAGCCAGAGCAGCACGGCGACCCCGCCGCCGATCGCGTCGAAGCCGCCGAACGGTACGCCCAGACGCAGCGGCAGCGAGCAGAACAGGATGAACCCGTGCAGGAACCCGGAGAGGTTCGCCGCGGTGAACGAGCCGAGCAGCACCGTGGAGAGCCAGTCCGGCCGGCCGGGACCGACCACCCGGAAAACCCAGACCAGCACCGGGCTGAGCACCAGCCAGACCGCGAGGAACGACAGCACCACGCCGGCGGCGGTGACCAGCCCACCCCGCTGGACCAGTCGGGTGGTCATCGGCAGCACCAGCAGGATCGACATCAGCAGCGCCGGCGCGGGTGCGAGCAGCGGCAGCAACGCCAGCCGGCCCCGCCAGCCGACCAGATTGCCCGGATCGTCCGGCCGGGCCACCGACACGAAGGCCCGGCGCAGTCCCTCGCCGTACAGTGAGGCGGGCAGCAGCGAGGCCAGCGCCAGCCCGGGACTGAGCGACAGGCCAGCGTGTACGAGTGCCTCGGTGGCCCGGTCGGCACCGATCTCGGTGGGCAGGGCCCGGACCGCGTACCCGGTGAGCCGGCTGACCCGCCCGGCGCCGGCGGCCAGGCCGGTCAACCAGATCGCCAGCAGCGCCGCCGGCACCACCGCGATCGCGCCGTAGAACGTGATGGCCGCCGCGTGCAGGGACAGGTCGCGCCCGCGGACCGGTCGGAACGCGGCCGTGATGATTCGTCTCGCCTGCCGCCACCCGTCGCCCACCCCGACCTCCTTCCCACTCCTGCCCTCCGCCACGCCTCGACCACCGACCTGTAAGGAAGGGCCCCCTGTTATCGCTTTCCGATGTAGCGGGGCCCCTTCTTAACGTGCGATGCGTCGGCGGGGCACCGCGTCGGAGTCCGGGCCGGTAGCCTCTCCGGCTCGTGCGGATCGAATTCACCCACGCCCACGATCGGGCGTACCTCCGGAAGATGATCTCGGCGGGCGGCCGGCCCATCCGGATCCTGTACCTGGCCGTCGGCGCCTGGCTGCTCGTTCTCGGAGTGCTCTTCCTGGTGGCCGAGGCACCCTGGTCGGGACCGCTTGGCCTGCTGACGATCGGGGTGGGCGTCGGCCTGATGCTCCGGGCACCACTCCAGGTCACCCGGCTCCTGCGCGGACTACCGCCCGCGGCCTTCGAGCCCCGTACCTACCTGCTCGATGACGAGGGGCTGAGCTGGCGCTCCCCGGACGCCCACGGGGGCGCGCGGTGGAGCGCCGTGAACGCGGTCGAGACCCGGCCGTACGCCTACGTGTTGTGGCGGCGGCGTCCGTACCTGGTGGCCGACATTCCGCGGCCGGCCCTGACCGCCGAGCAGGACCGGGAGTTGGCGGCCTTCCTTGCCAACCTGCCCACGGGAGGGCTCCCGCCGCAGCCGGCGGCCAGGGCCCCGGAAGCAGGGCAGGCACTGGGTTCGCCGGCCATGCCGGGCCCGCCGGTAGTACCGGGTCCGCGGGCCGAGACGCCGGGCTCCCGTCCGGAGCCGGGTCCCGGGACGGTACGGCCGCCAGTGCCCTGAGCGGTACGCCCACGGGTTCGCCGGGGCCGGTTCGCCGGTGTTTCGCTCCGGTGCGACAGGCGCGTGGCTGGCCCCCGACGTTCGTGATGCGCGAGCCGTTCGAGTCCTCGATCGACCCCGGTGACCTGCTGGACGACGAGCCGGTACAGGACGACGGGGAGGACATGAGTCCTCCGGCAAGCTCTCAGGGCAGTGGCACATCGTGCGAAACGCTCGCGCTGGCCCCTCCCTGGCTAGGCTGACGGCGAGCAGGCTTTCCGGCGCAAGGGGGTGAGGCGGGTGGCGCATTTCGTGGTGGCGTCAGAGCCGGATTCAGGTCCGAGCGTGGAGCCCGAGCGATCGTTCGACGTTCTGGCCCGGCGCGACGAGCCGTGGACCGCCGATCTCGCCCTCCGGCTGTTACCGGAGACCAACGCCCCCCGGGTCGAGGTCCTGAGCGGAAGCGTGATCCTGACACCACATGCCGGATTCGACCACCAGAGCGCTGAACTTGATCTGGCCTACCTGCTCAAGCAGGCGGCTCGCCGGGCCGGGCTCTGGTTGTTCCACAAGGTGAACATCACTTCGGGTGACGACTTGTTCATCCCCGACCTGGTTGTGCTCTCCCGCCCCGCTGGCGGTCGAACGGCCATGGACATCTCTGCCGCCGTGTTGCTGGGCGAGATCGTCTCTCCCGGCAACCGGCGGAAGGACGTCATCGACCGGCCTCGGGAGTACGCCGTCGCTGGCGTTCCCTATTTCATGCGGGTCGACCTGCGAAAGCGGGTGCCCGCCATCGCGCTCTTCGAGCTGAGCGAGGGGGAGTATCGGCCGATGGTCGCGGCGGTCGCGGGAACCATGTTCGTCATGCGTGAACCGTTCGCCTTCTCGATCGACCCGGGTGACCTGCTACCCGAGGAAGCCAAGCCGGGCGACGGTGCGGACCAGATCTGAACCTCCCAGCCGGTGCTCAGGGACGGTCGGGGACAATGACCCGGTGAATGCTCCCCGGGACATCGTGCTGCTCGGTTCGACCGGTTCGGTCGGCACCCAGGCGATCGACATCGTCCGGCGCAACCCGGACCGGTTCCGGGTGGTCGCGCTCGGTGCCGGTGGCGGCAACGTGGAACTGCTCGCCGCGCAGGCGCTGGAGCTCGGGGTGGACGCCGTGGGGGTGGCCCGGGCGTCGGCCGCACAGGATCTCCAACTCGCCTTCTACGCCGAGGCGCAGCAGCGTGGTTACCCCAGTGGGGGTTTCCGGATTCCCAAGATCCTGGCCGGCCCGTCGGCGATGAGCGAGTTGGCCGAGTGGCCGTGTGACATCGTCCTGAACGGGGTGGTCGGCTCGCTCGGGCTGGCGCCCACCCTGGCCGCGCTGCGCGCCGGACGTACCCTCGCGTTGGCCAACAAGGAGTCGCTGGTGGCCGGCGGCCCGCTGGTCAAGGCCGCGGTGACCCGGCCGGGGCAGATCGTTCCGGTCGATTCCGAGCACTCGGCGTTGGCCCAGTGCCTGCGCTCGGGCAGCCGACCCGAGGTGCGCCGACTGATCGTCACGGCCAGCGGCGGGCCGTTCCGGGGTCGGCGCCGGGACGAGTTGACGAACGTCACCCCCGAACAGGCGCTGGCCCACCCGACCTGGAACATGGGCCAGGTCGTCACGATCAACTCGGCCACCATGGTCAACAAGGCGCTCGAGGTGATCGAGGCACACGAGCTGTACGACGTGCCCTATCCGGACATCACCGTGATGATCCACCCGACCTCGGTGATCCACTCCATGGTCGAGTTCGCGGACGGCTCCACGATCGCCCAGGCCAGCCCGCCGGACATGCGGTTGCCGATCGCGGTGGCGCTGGGCTGGCCGGACCGGGTGCCGGGGGCCGCCACCGCGGTGGACTGGACGCGGAGCCACACCTGGGAGTTCGCGCCGCTGGACGACGAGGCGTTTCCGGCGGTCGCCCTGGCCAAGGCGGCCGGCGAGGCGGGCCAGTGCCGACCGGCCATCTACAACGCGGCGAACGAGGAGTGCGTGGCCGCCTTCGTGGCCGGCCGGCTACCGTTTCTCGGCATCGTGGACACCCTCGCGCGGGTCCTCGAAGCCAGTCCGGATTTTGGTGAACCGGGTACCGTCGACGAAGTGCTCGCCGCCGAGTCCTGGGCGCGGGCGTACGCGCAGGAGATCATCGCGGAGGCGGTGGAGGGAGCTTGATGCTGTACCTGCTCGGGGTGGTCGTCATTGCCCTGGGGATCCTCGTATCGGTGAGCCTGCACGAGGCCGGGCACATGCTCACGGCCAAGGCTTTCGGGATGAAGGTCACCCGCTACTTCGTCGGTTTCGGGCCGACGCTCTGGTCGTTCCGCCGGGGTGAGACCGAGTACGGCGTGAAGGGGATCCCGCTCGGCGGCTTCTGCAAGATCGTCGGGATGACACCGCAGGACGACGACGTGGACCCGGCCGACCAACCACGAGCGATGTGGCGTTTCCCGGTGTGGAAGCGGACCATCGTGATGGCCTCCGGTTCCGCCACCCACTTCGCGTTGGCGCTGGTGGCGACCTGGTTCGCGGCGATCTTCGTGGGCCTGCCCAACCCGGCCGCCCCGCAGACCGAGGCGGACTTCCAACGCGAGCCGTCGGTGATCGCCCTGGCCTCGTGCGTCGTGCCGGACAACACCAACCGGGCGTGCGCGCCCGGCGACCCGGCCAGCCCGGCAGTCAGCGGCAAGCTGCGCGACGGCGACCGGGTCACCTCGTTCGCCGGCCAGCCGGTCAGCACCTACGGCGACCTGGTCGAGGCGATCCGGAAGGCCAAGCCGGGGACCACCACCCAGGTCGGTTACGTCCGCGACGGCCAACCCGGCACCGCGACGGTCACCCTGGGCGAGACCCGGCGGCCACCGGTGGGGGACCCGAAGGGCGCCGTCGGCCCGGTCGCCGCGCTGGGCGTCACGCTCCAGGTGAGTACGCCGGCGACCGTCACCTACGGGCCGGGCGAGGCGTTCGGCGCCACCGCACGGTTCACCGGCAACATGGCGGTGGCCACCGCCCAGGCGCTCCAGCGGATCCCGGAGAAGGTGCCGGCGCTGATCTCCGCGATCGGCGGCGGTGAGCGGGACGCGGACTCGCCGGTCAGCGTGGTCGGCGCCAGCCGGTTGGGCGGCGAGGCGCTGCAACACGGCGTCTGGCAGCTGCTGGTCTTCCTGTTCATCTCGCTGAACTTCTTCGTCGGCGTGTTCAACCTGCTGCCGCTGCTGCCGGTGGACGGCGGCCACATCGCGATCGCCTGGTTCGAGCGCGTCCGGTCCTGGATCTATGCGAAGCTGAACCGGCCGGATCCGGGCCGCGTCGACTATCTGAAGTTGATGCCCTTCACGTACGCGGTGATCCTGGTCGGTGGTGCGTTCACGCTGCTGACCATCACCGCGGACGTCGTCAATCCGATCACGCTCTTTTCGAGGTGAGTGACATCGTGACCACTGTCAGTCTGGGTATGCCCGCCGTGCCGGCGCCGCCGCTGGCCCCGAGGCGGGCCAGCCGGCAGATCATGGTTGGCTCGGTGCCGGTCGGTGGTGGCGCGCCGGTTTCGGTCCAGTCGATGACCACCACGTTGACCGCCGATGTCAACTCGACCCTCCAGCAGATCGCCGAGCTGACGGCCGCCGGTTGCCAGATCGTCCGGGTGGCCGTACCGAGCCAGGACGACGTGGAGGCGTTGCCGGCCATCGCCAAGAAGTCGCAGATCCCGGTGATCGCCGACATCCACTTCCAGCCGAAGTACGTCTTCGCCGCGATCGACGCCGGTTGCGCCGCGGTGCGGGTGAACCCGGGCAACATCCGGCAGTTCGACGACAAGGTCAAGGAGATCGCCAAGGCCGCCGGTGACGCGCGGGTGCCGATCCGCATCGGGGTGAACGCCGGTTCGCTGGACAAGCGACTGCTGGCCAAATACGGCAAGGCCACCGCCGAGGCGCTGGTCGAGTCGGCGCTGTGGGAGTGCTCGCTGTTCGAGGAGCACGGCTTCCGGGACATCAAGATCTCGGTGAAGCACAACGACCCGGTGGTGATGATCCGGGCGTACCGGCAGCTGGCCGAACGGTGCGACTATCCGCTGCACCTGGGGGTGACCGAGGCGGGTCCGGCGTTCCAGGGCACCGTGAAGTCGGCGGTTGCCTTCGGCGCGCTGCTGGCCGAGGGGATCGGCGACACGATCCGGGTGTCGCTGTCGGCGCCGCCGGTCGAGGAGATCAAGGTCGGCGCGGCGATCCTGGAGTCGTTGGGCCTGCGGGAGCGGGGCTTGGAGATCGTCTCCTGCCCGTCCTGCGGCCGGGCCCAGGTGGATGTCTACACGCTGGCCGAGCAGGTCACCGCCGGTCTCGAGGGACTGCCGGTGCCGCTGCGGGTGGCCGTCATGGGCTGCGTGGTGAACGGTCCCGGTGAGGCCCGCGAGGCCGACCTCGGCGTCGCCTCCGGCAACGGCAAGGGTCAGATCTTCGTCCGCGGCCAGGTCATCAAGACCGTCCCCGAGGGACAGATCGTGGAGACCCTGATCGAGGAGGCGCTTCGGCTCGCCGACGAGATGGGCGCCGAGCTGCCCGAGGAACTGCGCGACCTGGTGACCGGGCCAACCGTCACGGTCCACTGAGCTTCGACGTGCGGGCCGTGCTGGCCCGCCGTCCCCGGCTCCGGGCGGTCAGCTTTGTGGGTGGGTGGTGGCCCGCCGTCCCCAGCTCCGGGCGGTCAGGTTTGTGGGTGGGTGGGTGGTGGCCCGCCGTCCCCAGCTACGGGCGGTCAGGCTTGATCCCTTCGCTGGGGACGGCGGGCCACCACCCGTGCTGGGTACGGTGGGTCGCCACCGTGGGCGGATCTGGTGTTTTGCGGGGCGTTGAGGTCCGTCCGGCGCCCCCGAGCCGCCGGACGGACCTCGGGCGTCAATCGGACTCGGCGAGGATGGCGTAGAGCTTGCGCCGGGTCTCGTCGAGTACCTGGGCGGCACGTTCCCGCTGGTCGTCGGTGCCGGTCTGCATGACCTGTCGGAGCGCGTCCATCGCCTGGAAGCCGGACTGGCGGATCTCGTGCCAGCTGTTCACCGTGCCCTCGGCGAACTCCCCCCAGGGCGGGGTCTCAGCGGCCTGCGCCGCCTCCGCGCTGCCGGCCTCGGTGAGCGCGAACCGCTTCCGGCCGCCACCCGACGCCTCCGTGGTCGCCGCGATCAGGCCCTCGTCCTCCAACAGCTGGAGCGTCGGATAGACGGAACCCGGACTGGGCCGCCAGGCGCCGCCCGTGCGGGAACCCAGCTCCTGGATCATCTCGTAGCCGTGCATGGGCCGCTCGGTGAGCAGCGCCAGCACCGCCGTGCGGACACTGGCCCGGCGGCCTCGTCCGCGACCGCGCCGACCAGGCCCGAACGCGCCGCCCGAGCCGGCGTGCGGTCCGCCCATACCGCCCGGCGGGAAGCCGGGAAAGCCGGGAAAGCCGAAGCCGCGCATCCGTGCCTCGTGCGGGCCGGCCATGCCGTGGAAGCCCCGATGGAACATGATGGTCCCCTTCCTGGTGGACTATCGCCGATGCATTGACGATATATCGGGAACGCATCGGCGACAAGTCGAGTGATGCCAGCCACATCGACTTCATAAACCGTACGTACGTATTGTTTGATCGACGGCATGCGCCTGCTTCCCCCTCCCGGTCCCACCCGGCTGCTCGCCATCGCCACCGGCGTGAACACCGCGGGTCGCGGTGTCTGGCTCACCGCGAGCGCGTTGTTCCTGACCAGAGCGGCGGGGCTGACCGCCACCCAGGTGGGCGTCGGTCTCTCGGTCGCGGCTCTGGTCAACCTGGTCGCCAGCGCTCCCATGGGCTATCTGGCGGACCGGTACGGCCCACGCGGCATCCAGGTGGGCGCCCTGCTCACCTCCGGGCTGTTCAGCGTCGCCCTGATCACGGTCCGGTCGTTGCCGATGTTCATCCTGATCGCCACCGGTTCGGCACTGGCCGATGCCGCGTACAAGGGGGCACGTGGCGCGGTCATCGCCGGGGCGGTGCCGGCCACCGAGCGGGTGTACACCCGGGCCTACCTGCGCGCGGTGACCAACGTCGGCATCTCGTTCGGTGCCGTGGCGGCCGGGTTCGGGATCGCCGCCGACACCCGGCAGGCGTACGTCGCGCTGATCCTCGTCGACGCCGCCAGCTTCGTGGCGGCGGCCCTCGTGCTGACCCGACTCACCCCCATCCCACCGGTGCCGGCGCCCACGCACGGACCCCGGCTGGTGGCACTGCGGGACCGGCCGTTCCTGGCCTTCACGCTCCTCGACGGGCTGATGTCGATGCACTTCGGGCTGATCAACATCGCCCTGCCGCTGTGGATAGCCGGCCACACGAGCGCGCCCCGGTGGCTCGTCTCGGCACTGATGCTGATCAACACCGTGATGGTGGTGCTGTTCCAGGTGCGCGCGTCCCGGGGCACAGAGGACGTTCCGGGAGCCGCCCGGGCCTCCCGACGGGCGGGGGTGGCGATCGCCGTGGCGTGCGCGCTGTTCGCGGCGAGCGGGGCGGTTCCCACCGGAGCGGCCGTGCTGCTCCTGCTGTGCGGCGCGCTGGTACACGTGCTCGGTGAACTGTGGCAGTCCGCCGCTGGCTGGGGAATCTCCTTCGGGCTGGCTCCCGAGCACGCGCACGGGCAGTACCAGGGCGCCTACGCCATGGGCAACCAGCTCGGTGGCATGCTCGCGCCGATGGTGGTCACCACCCTGGCCATCGGGCTGGGGGAACCGGGATGGCTGCTCCTCGGTGTCCTGTTCGCGCTGCTCGGGACGCTGGTCCCGCCGGTGAGCGGGTGGGCGCTGCGAACCCGTGCCGCCGGGTCCGGCCGGGAGGCGGCGCCCGTCGCCGGAGTAGGTGACGCCGGTCGAGCCGCTTGATCGCAACGGATCTGGCAGGCTGGTAGGCGTGCTGACTGTTCCGGTGCGCCAACTGGGAGAGGCCGAACGGCCGGCGGTCGAGCGGATCCTCGACCGGGATCCGTACGCGGCGGCGCAGGTGACCGAGCGGGTGGCGGCCCGTGGCCTGTCCTGGTGGCGCGCGGACGGGCGGATCCTCGGGTACGGCGGTCGCCGGCAGGTCGAGTCGCTGTGCTGGTTGGGTGGGCATCTCACCCCGGTGCTCGCCTCACCGTCGGCGGTGGCCGCCTTCGCCGACCAGTTGGGCGGTGAGGACCGTACCTGCTCATCGATAGTGGGGCAGGCGGACGCCGTGCTGGGACTGTGGGACCGGCTTGCCGACCGCTGGGGTCCCGCCCGCGACGTACGCCCGAATCAACCGCTGCTGGCCACCGAGGCTGAGGCGCCGATCGAGCCCGACCCACGGGTACGGCTGGTCCGCACCGGGGAGGTGGACCGGCTCTTTCCCGCGGCGGTGGCCATGTACACCGAGGAGGTCGGGGTGTCGCCCCTGGCCGACGACGGCGGGCGCAGCTACCGGAGGCGGGTGCACGAGCTGGTCCGGGCCCGCCGGGCGTACGCGCGGTTCGACGGCGACAAGGTGGTGTTCAAGGCCGAGTTGGCGGTGGTCACCAGCCGTACCGCGCAGGTGCAGGGCGTCTGGGTCGCGCCGGAGTGGCGCGGCCGGGGGATCGCCGCGGCCGCCATGGCCGCCGTCGTCCGGGACGCGCTGGCCCGGGTCGCGCCCTCGGTCAGCCTGTACGTCAACGACTACAACACCGCGGCCCGCCGGGTCTACGCGCGCTGCGGCTTCCGTTCGGTGGGCACCTTCGCCACCGTGCTCTTCTGAGTCACCGTGCTTTTCTGAGCGGAAGGCGCCCCTCCGCCACCGCGCCCGGCGCGAAATTGCGTTGATGATCGGCGCTCGGCGTCGCAGGCTGGGGGCTCACCGCAATCTTCCGGGGGGACCCACCGATGCGTCTGCTTCGTGATCTGTGGGTCACCTCGCCCCGCCGAACGGCCCTGGTGGCCTGCCTGATCCTGCTCGGCGCGGGCGGTCAGGCGGCCGCCTCGGCGCTGGCCGGGCCGGTGCTGCTGCGTCACTCCACGGTGTTCTTCGGGTTGCTCGCCATCGCCCTGGTCGCCGCGGTCGCGAGCGATTTCGCGGTCGGCCTGATCACGGCGGGCCTGACCGCCGACTGGGCCGCCGACGTACGCCGCCGGCTGTGTCGGGTGGCCCTCGGGCAGGACCTGCCCACCCTGGAGACCACCCCGGTCGGCGAGCTGCTGGACCGGATCGACGGTGACGTCTACCAGGTCGCCTCCGAGCTGCGGGGTACGGGCGTACGGCTCGCCCAGTCGATAAGCGTGGCCGTGCTGTCGGTGGTCATCGCGATCGGGGTCTGGTGGCCGGCCGGGCTGGCGATGCTGGTGCTCGCCGCCGTGCTCGCCGTCGGGCTGCGCAAGCCGACCGGCCGCATCGGCCCGCTGCGGATGGCCGAGGAGGAGAGCTGGTCCGACCTGGCGGCGGTGATGGAGGAGTCCATCCACGGCCAGGACGACGTGCGGACCAGCCTGGCCCGACCGTACGTGCTGCGGCTGTACGCCCAACGGGCCAGCCGGGTGCTGTCCCGGGGACGTCGGGTGTGGCACATGACGGCCCGGGTCACCACGATCGCCGGGACCGTCACCCGGGGCGGCATCATTCTGGTCGTCCTCGGTGGAGCCTGGGCGTTGGCCACCGGGCGGGTCGACGCCGCCCGGCTGACCGCGATCTGGCTGCTGGTGATCGCCTTCGGCGCGACCATCGAGCACGTCAGCCGGATGGTGCCGGAGTTGCAGTACGCGCTCGGCGCGTGGGGCCGGGTGCAGTTGTTGCAGGGCAGTCGGCAGGAACCCACCGGCGGGGCCAGCCCGGTCGAGGGTGACCTGGTGCTGCGCGACCTCACGTTCGGCTATCAGACGCCCGGATCGGACGACGAGCGTGGCCCGGCGCTGCGGGACGTGTGCCTGACGTTCGCGCCGGGCCGGTCGTACGCGCTGATCGGGCGGACCGGCTCGGGCAAGTCGACGCTCACCAAGCTGCTCACCCGGGCCGTCGACGTGCCGCGTGGCACGGTCTTCCTGGCCGGTACCGACGTGCTGGACCTGGACATCGAACTGTTGCGCCGGTGGATCGCCGTGGTGCCGCAACGCACCGAGATCCTCGCCGGCACGGTGGCCGAGAACGTCGCCTTGTTCGACCCCGACCTGCTGGACGCCGCCGCTCGGGCCATCGCCGAACTGGGCCTGGACGCCTGGCTGGCCGAGCTGCCGGACGGGATCAACACCCGGCTCGGTGAGGGTGGCCACGTGCTCTCCGCCGGCCAGGAGCAGTTGGTGGCGTTCGCCCGCATCCTGGTCCGCGACCCTCGGGTGGTGATCCTCGACGAGGCCACCGCCCGGCTCGACCCGGTCACCGAGGCCCGGGTGCAGCGCGCCACCGAACGGCTGCTGGTGGGCCGGATCGGCATCGTGATCGCGCACCGGCTCTCCTCGGTACGCCGCTGCGACGAGGTGGTCGTACTGGCTGACGGACGGGTACTGGAGGCCGGACCGCTGCGCGAGTCCGAGCGGTTCGCCCGGTTGCTGGCCACCAGCCACGCCAGCGCGTACGCGACGGTGGGAGCGGAACCGGCGGGCGCCGGAACCGACCTGCTGACCGCCCCCGACGACATCGGGTCGCTCTGGCCCACGACGGACCCGGTCGGCGGCTTGGCCGGCCCGGTCGCGGCCGGCCTGGTCGCGGCGGGGCCGTCGGATGGGTCCGGAGCGTCGGGTGGGTCCGGAGCGTCGGACGGGTCCGGGTCACCGTCGGATGGGTCCGGGCCGTCGGATGGGTCCGGGTCACCGTCGACCCACGAGTCGGCCAGGGCGACGACGGCGAAGGTCGACCCGCCACCCCTGCCGCCCCCGGCCCGGGCCCGGACGATGCGGGAGATCCTCCGGCTGGTGACGAACGACGCCCGGTACGGCCTCGGCGCGGTGGCGTTCTTCCTGGTACTGGTGCTGCTCGGCCTGGACGGGTCGGTGCTGCCCTGGCTGTGGGCGGATCTGGTCGACGGTGTGGACGGGCCGCTGTGGCCGGCCGTGGGCATCGTGGCCGCCCTGGTCGTCACGCTGCCGACGCCCTGGTACACCAACAAGTGGTTCCCGGAGTGGTGGGTCCGGCAGATGCTGCGGATCAGCCTGCGCCTGGTACACGGCCAGACCGGGCCACGCCGGGTCAGCAAGCACACCCCGGCCGAGGTGGTCGCACAGGGCGGGGACACCGAACGGGTGGTACAGCTCGCCGACAACATCGTCGACCAGATCGCCTGCGTGTTCATCCTGGTCGGGATGATCCTGGTCGCCGGGTCGGTCGTACCGGCGCTGTTCTTCGCCGGCACGATGCTGGTGTCCGGGCTCGCGGCCACGCTGTTCGGACCCCGGCTGGAGCGGCTGGCCCGGCAGACCGTGAAGGCGCGGGCCGCGTTCGCCACCGCCCTGGTGTCGTCGCTGTCCGCGGCCCGGACGGTGAAGCTGGCCGGCGCGACCGGACCGGTCCTGGACCACCTGGCCCGGCTCGACCTCGTCCGCAGCGACCGGCAGCGGCGGGAGATCTCGGTACAGGTGCTGGCCCGGTCGACGCCGTCCATGATGAGTGGGCTGCTGCCGATCGGGGCGTGGGCGCTGTTCCTGACCGGCGGGTTGTCCGCCGGCGGCACCCTGGTGGTGGTGTCCACGCTGGGCGCGGCCCGCTGGTTCGCCTGGACGACCGCGTCGCTGATCTCACAACTGCCCTCGGCCCGGGTCTGGACCCGGCGGACCGTGGAGATGTCCGGGGTGGCCGCGTACTCGGCGCCGGTGCCCGGCGTGGACATCTCCGCCGGCACCGCGCCCGCCCCGGCCACGGCACCGCGACACCCGCTGCGCCGGCTGGAACTCGACGGCTTCACCGTCGTACACGAGGACGGCACGGTCGCGGTACGGGACGTCGACCTGAGCGTGCGCCGGGGTCAGCTCGTGCTGGTGGTCGGGCCGGTCGGCGCCGGCAAGTCGTCGTTGCTGCGCGCGCTCGCCGGGATCGTCCACCACACCGGCGCGCTGCGCTGGAACGGGGAACTGGTCACCGAGCCCGAACTGTTCCTGCGGCCGAACCAGGTCGGGTACGTCGGACAGCTGCCCCGGGTACTGTCCGGCACCGTCGCCGAGAACGTCGCGCTGGGCCATCCGGTGGACGCGGCGGACGCGGTCTCGACGGCACAGCTGGATCATGACCTGGCGGCGGCCGGCGGCGGGCTCGGACTGCTGATCGGGCACAAGGGCACCCGGCTGTCCGGCGGCCAGTTGCAGCGGCTGGCGCTGGCCCGCGCGCTGGCACCGCGTACCGAGCTGTTGGTGGCCGACGACGTGTCGTCGGCGCTGGACGTCACGACGGAGCTGGACCTCTGGCGGGCCCTGCGCCGACACGGCGTCACGGTGGTCGGCTCGACCTCGAAGCGGGCGGCGCTCAGCCAGGCCGACCGGGTGGTGGTGCTGATCGGCGGCCGGGCCGTGGCCCAGGGCCGGTGGGACGAACTGGCGGACGAGTGGGGACACCTGGCCGGCTGACCGACCCGGTTCGCGGCCTCCGCCTCGGCCCCAGCCTGACCACAGCCTCCGCCTGACCACGACCTTGGCCTGGTCGCGGCCTCGCCCCGGCCTCGGCCTGACCTCGGCCCCAGCCCCGCCTGGTCCCGGCTTCCGCCTGGTCCCGGCTTCCGCCTGCTTGCGGCCCTTGGCCTGGTCGCGGTCTCGGCCTGACCTTGACCTTGCGACGGTCTCGGCCTGGCCACGGCCTCGGCCTGCCTGCGGCCCTTGGCCTGGTCGCGGTCTCGGGTCAGGCTCGGCGCCCCGGTTCGGGCCTCGGCCGATCCCGGGACGTGGGGGGGGGGGGGGGGGGGGGGGGGGGGGGGGGGCGTGGGGGAGAGGGAGACAGAAGGGAACAAACAACCGCGCAGAG
>NZ_JBTIXF010000088.1:0-20657 GCF_055793945.1 Plantactinospora sp. A48
GAAAAAAACCCGGACGACTGGTTAAAAGAGCATAGGAGGGCATAAATTTTCGTTTTTTCTTTTTTTCGGGGGGTCGGGCCACACGGCCGCCCCCCCCCACCCCCCTTTCCCCCCTTCCCCCTTTCCGCCCTTTCCATCCTTTCCGCCCTTTCCGCCCCACCCCTAAACCCCCACCCACCGCACCCCACCCCTCACCCCCACCCACCACACCCCCTCACCCCCACCCACCACATCCCCTCACCCCCACCCACCCCGCCCCTCAACCCCCACCCACCACACCCCACCGCGCCCCGACCGGCGCGGTTCCACTCCCCCGGGCCTCGGGCCCCGCCCGAGATCTTGGAATTCCGCTGCCCCTGGGCGGGGAGCAGGATTCCAAGATCCAAGAAAGGGCCTGTCTGTTTCGTTCTTTTTCTACCTAGATGACGCGACCGGTCCGATGTGGGCTCGTTGTCCAAGACGTGACGGTTGTAGCGGTACGAGATGGGCGACGGTCGGTGGCCAGTTGGTGCCGTCGGCACACTCTCGGCGGCGAGGGAGCCATCGCCGCCGCCCGCCGGGGTGAGTCGGAGGACGGCACCGCCGCGCTGAGCAGGAAACAGGAACTCGAACTGATCGAGCTGGTCCGGGGCCACTACCCCGATGACCTCGGGCTCGGCGACGAGCTGTGGACCCGGACGAGCCTGGCCGGCGTCATCGCCCAGCGATTCGCCGTACCCCTCGATCCCACCGACGTCGCCGGTTATCTGCTGGCCTGGGGCCTGGGCCCACGCGAACCCACCGACCGTGCCTGCCGGCTCTGCGTGGCCGCCGTCGCCCGGTGGATGGAACAGGACTATCCGGCCATCGTCGACTCCGCCCGGGACCACCAGGCCGAGCTGTACTGGGTCGGCCGCACCCGACTACAGGGCGCCTCGCCGTCCACCGACGTACTGTCGGCCATCTCCACCCGCGGTCACACCCGGTTCCTGCTCACCGCGCACTCGGTGAACCCGTCCCTGCCCCGCGAGTTCCTGCTCCGGCTCAGCGGTCGGGAGGGCCGGACCGTGCACACCGTGGTCGACGGCTCGTGGACCCGGGTCGAATGGCCCGGCCGGATCCCCGCCCGGATCGTGCTGCACCCGACGCCGAGCTGCGGCCGGACCGCTTGAGTCGGTCGAGCTGCAACCGGCCGGACCGCTTGAGTCGGTCGAGCTGCAACCGGCCGGACCGCCTGAGTCGGTCGAGCTGCAACCGGCCGGACCGCCTGAGTCGGTCGAGCTGCGGCCGGGCCTCCTGACTCGGTCGCCGGGGTGCCGATTCGATCCCCCGGCGGACAGCCTGCTACTCTTTCCGGGTCGCTGAGCCCCCGTAGCTCAGGGGATAGAGCACCGCCCTCCGGAGGCGGGGGCGCAGGTTCGAATCCTGCCGGGGGCACACTTGCCAAGCAAGCTTCGACCAGCACGAACAGGCCGCTGACCAGGGGAAACCCGGGCAGCGGCCTTCCTCGTATGTCCGGCCGTGTCCGGCTGTCACCGTGGAGGGCTTGTCAGGTCACCGGCTCGGTGCGCGGCTGCGGTGGGACGGCGGGGTTGTCCCGGCGGAGGAACAGGGCAGCGCACACCGTGGCGGCCAGCATGAGGGCTCCGGCGACGACGATGGCCAGGCCCGGGTTCCGGACCGTGGCGAGGACGCCACCCGCCACGGCTCCCAGTGGGACAGCGCCGAGGCTGAGCAACCGGTACACCGACGTGGTGCGGCCGGCGAACTCCGTCGGCGTGATCGATTGTCGGTAGGAGCGGGCCACGACCGAGAACATGACGCCGCACAGGGCAGCGACGCCCTGCAGTGCGAACACCGCCACGAAGCTGCGCATCGACCCGAGCGTGAGCGTGCAGAGCGAGGCCAGCAGCGACGTGGTGATCATCATGATCCGTCGGGGCACGCGTCGGGCGACCACGCCGGCCAGTCCTGCGCCCAGCACCCCGCCGATTCCCCCGGCGGTCAGCAGAGCCCCGTACGCCGTGCCGTTGAGGCCCAGGGCGTCGAGGGCGAAGAGTACGAACACCGCGCCGACCGCGCCGTTCGCCGCGTTCATGACGCTGGTCCACATCGCCTGCACCAGCAGGTCGCGGTTGCCGACCACCACGGCCAGCCCCTGCCTGGTCTCCCGGGGGATGGCGGCGGCGGCCTCCCGCCACCCTGAGTGGACGGCGGGCGGGGCCCCGGTCGGCGAGGTGTCCGTGGGGTCCGACGTCCGCGCGTCCCCGGCGCCGGATCTCCTCCGCAACCCTCCGTTGAGCACGAGCGCCGAGATGGCGTAGGCAAGCCCGACGCCGACGAAGGCCGGCCACCGGCCCAGGCTGAACAGCCATCCTCCGGTGGGTGGCCCGAGAAATTCCTCACCCAGCATCTGCCCGGCGACCACTCGGGAGTTCGTCCGCTCCAGCCGCTCGTCGGCGACCAGCACCTGGACGACGACCTGCGCCGCGATGTCGCCGAACACCTCCATCGCGGCCAGCAGCACGGCCAGTGCGTAGACCGCCGCGAGCATCGCGCCGGCTCCCAGTACCCCCTGCCCGGCCACCGCGCCGGCCAGGGACAGCATCAGCACAACCCGGACCCGCTGACAGGCCACCATGACCCGGAACGGATCCACCCGATCGAGGATCACACCGGCCGGCAGCGCCAGCACCAGCGGCGGCACGCGCTGCGCGAGGGTCAGCCCCGCGACCTGAAGCGGATCGTGGGTGACGGCGGCGACGGCCAGGGGCAGGGCGGCCAGCCGCAGTCCGTCGCCGATGCTGGCGCTCGCGGTGGAGACCCAGATCCGGGTTTCCAGGGCGGGCCTCGACCGGTGCCGGGGCGGGGCTTCGGCGCTGTCGTTCAGCATGAACGTCGCGGCGTCTGCCACCACACCGGGGATGGCGCGTACCCGGAACGTGGGTTGATGTTGACCGTGGCGCCCGGGTTGACGGCGAACCTGCGCAGTACCGCCCTCGGCTGGGAGTCGAGAATGAACACCCCGTCCACGCTCTCGGTGGTCACCGACGTGACCGTGCCGTCCCCGGCCGAGAACTTGACCGGTGAGGTGTCCGGTGGGTAGACCTCCTGCAGCACCAGCAGCGCCTGCTCGGAAGTCGCTTCGAGCCCGGACCGGAGGGCGGCGGACCACTCGGCCGCGGTCACTTCGGAACCCACCGTGATACCCAGCCCGGCGTGGCCACGAACGGGTTTGACCAACAGCCGGGTCTGGTGCGCGAGGGCGAATTCCGGCAAGGACACCCGATCACCGAAGTACGTTGTCTGGGCCGGCTGGATCACCCGGGTCCAGGGGACGTGTGTCCGCAGCCGCTCTGCCAGGGCCGTCGACATCTGCCCGAGCAGCAGGTCGTCGGACAGCAGCGAGAGCGAGAGCTTGGACGCCAGGATCTCCCCGCAGTATCCGGTGAACACCCGGACCAGCCCGTCCCGGGCGCGGTCGAACACGGTGCGCAGCAGATTCAGCTCGTCGTCCTGGCCGACCTCCGGCGCCTCGAAATAGCGGTAGACCACGGTGACGGGATCGCCCTGGTAGTGCAGCCCTCGACGGTCGATCTCCAGATCTTCCAGAGGGCAGTGGAAGGCGTCGATTCCGTAGCTTTTCAGCCCTTCCACCAGGGAGCCGTAGGACCAGGCCGGCGGGGCGTCCGCGATCTCGTGCCGCCAGTAGCAGACCGCGACCCGGTCCACTCCCGGGGTCAGGGGCATCGTGTCGATCAGCGTCTGCAGGGCTCGGGGGGCGGCGGCTTCCACCTGGATACCGAGTTCGACCAGGAGTTGGGCCTGCACCTCCGCCAGCGCGTCGTGGAGACTGAACAGCCCGGCCGGTGAGTCGCCGTTCATCTCCACGACCACCGGTCGCCCGTCACTGACAACCACGTCGGGTCGCGCGATGGTCTTCCAGTCCTGCCAGGGCTGCATGGCGATCAACTCGTACTCGGTGGGTGCGGCCCGACAGAGCTTCGCCATCGCGCTGAGGTCACCGCCACAGATCTCGTCCCGGATGGCGTTCAAGCCATCGATGGCCGCGCTCGTCGCCGCGCCGAGTTGCTCCAGTGTCGCCATCGGCTCCGACGGCGGGGTGATCACGAATCGTTCCCGGATCCGGGCGGGCGCTGACGGGCCGAGCCGATCCAGCGCTCGCAGCACCTGGGCGGGAGACGGCGACATGTGCAGTGCGGATGCGGTCATGGGTGGCACCTCCGGTGAGGGGGATTACAGGAATCGCTCGGGCGTCACCCGATCAGGCCGAGCGAGGCGGCGAACTCCCGCAGTAGCAGGTCGCAGCGCTCGGGTTGGTCCCACAGCACCTGATGGCTGGCGTCCTCGACCTGGTGGACGGTCACCGCGCCGCCGGAGTGCTGCTGGATCTCTGCGGCCACATCGGGGGGAGTGAGCGGATCCCTGGCGCCGACCAGCACCAGGATCGGATCGCGGACGCCGGCCAGGTCCGGGCGCAGGTCCAGGTCGGCGAACGTCGCCATGAAGTGTGCGTTCACCTCCGGGGTCGCCACCCGCTCGGCGACGATGCGGGTCAGCACGTCATCGGGGGGTCGCAGTCGCGAGAACGGCGCACAGACCCGGGCCCAGTCCCGTTCGGTCTCGGGTGAGGGTTCGCGGAGTGTCCGTTCCATCACGCGGGCGGCCTCGTCGCCGCCGAGGTCGCGGTAGCGTTCGGTGATCTCCTCGGCCGAGGCCCGGCGTGGTGACGATCCGATGACCACGCCGCCCCGGACCACGCCCGGGTGGTCGGCCAGGAAGCGCTGCACCACGAATCCGCCGAAGGATGTGCCGACCAGGAGGACGTCCTCGAGTCCCAACGCCTCGACGAGCTGGCGGATGTCACCGGCCCACCGCGCCAAGGTCCAGTCGCCGGGCGTCGATCGATCACTGCGGCCGTGGCCGCGCTGGTCGGGGACCACCACGGTCGCCCACTCCTGCTGCGGCGCCAGGAAGTAACGCAGCTGTGACCCGTCGATGCCCGGTCCGCCGTGCAGGCCGAGGAGCACAGGTCCGCGCGGTTCCCAGGGCCGCCGGGTGGACGCGGTGACGTAGATGCCGACATCCGTCAGCGTGATGTGCATCGTGGTGTCCCGTTCAGCCAGGTGCATCGGCAGGTGGTCAGTCGGTGAACCGCAGCCGCAGGTCCGCCGGAAACAGCGTGCTGGTCGTCGACATCAGTCGCGGAGGGTCGCCGCTCAGCCCGCTGGTCTGCTGGAGGACCTGGAGAATGAGCTCGTCGAGCCGTTGCACCGACAGTTCGGCTGCCATGCATCGGCGTGCCCCGGCCCCGAACGGGAAGTACTGGACGAGGCTGGGGCGCAGGCCGGCCCAGCGGTCGGGGGCGAACCGCTCCGGTTGGGGGAAGACCTGAGGGTCGCGGTGGCTGACGTACGGGGAGATGACGACCTCGTCGCCCGCGCGCAGTCGCCAACCCGCGTACCCGCCGTCCTGTGCGACGGTTCGGCTGATCAGCCACGTGGGCGGGTACAGGCGCAGTGCCTCATTGATCACCCACGTCCGCGCCGTGGGATCGGTGCGGGCCCGGTCCTGCCACTCCGGGTTACCGGCCAGAAGCGCCAGGATCCACGATCCCGCGGCGGCCGGTACGAGGGTTCCGGCGAGTAGCACGGCCACGGCCAGATTCGCGATGGTGGCCCGGTCGACCTCGGAGTCGACGAGTTCCCCGAGAATGCCGCTCGGACGCGCCGGTTCGAGCAGGTCGACGACGCGTCGCCGCAGTGCCTCGTCGTTGCGCCGCGCAATCCGGTGTCGCCGGAACAGCAGCGTGAGTGGGCGGGGTGGCCGGGTTCCCCTGTCCACGATCGCGATCAGGCTGGGCAGCAACGCGGACGTGCCCGCTTCCAGACCCGGCTCGGGGCCACCCGCCACCAGCCGCACGGACGCACGAAGGTTGAGGCGGATGAGATCCTCGACGACCCGGACGGTTTCGGTCGCGGCGGCCCACTGGCCTATCTGGTCCGACAGCTCGGAACGCCCCAGAGGATCACCGTCGGTGGTGGTCTCGCGGATCGCCGGTGCCGCCCGGCGGCGGGCGCTCATCCACGCTTCCAGCGCCGCGTCGCCACGGCCTGCGGCGGTCGACTCGAGGCGGCGGTTCAGTGCCAGTTGGAAGGCGGTGTTGGTGCCTCGGAACACCGTCTCGATCAGCGCGGGGTCGGACACGTAGACCAGGTTGGCCGCCAACCGCACGACCGGGCCGACGGCCGGGATCGCGCTCAGGAAGCCGAGCCGGTCCGCGTTGTAGGCTCGGATGAAGGCGCGCCAGCTCATGCCGATCTCGGCCGGCTCCAGTGCCATGTCCATCCGGTGATCGTGTCCGTTCCCGTCTGACGTTTTTGCCGGATCCGGTGCCGGGGTGTGGCCGGAGGGGACAGTGCGCGACACGGCGACCCTGGCCCCCTCCGGCGTCGTCACCGTCAGTGCCAGGCGTACCGGCCCGGCATCGACTTACGCATGAGGCGCGCGATGATCCGCTTCATCCTGGTTCACCCCCTCCTCCTGAGTTCACCGAGTGAGAACATCCACCTGCCGCACCAGGTGGGCAGGAGGTCTTCGGCGTGGCGCCGGGCCACAGCAGGTCGGGCGTGACCTCCGCCGGGTTGGTCACCCCGAGCAGAGCCAGCATCTGCCTCAGCTCACCGGTGAGTACGGCGACCAGATCCCCGACGGCGTCCGCTCCGCCGGCGGCCAGAGCCCACAGCACCGGTCGCCCGACCAGCACCATCGAGGCACCGAGGGCCAGTGCGACGGCCGCGTCCACGCCGCTGCGGATCCCGCCGTCGACGAGTACCGGGGCTCGGCCGTGGACCGCCGCGACCACCGCGGGCAGCGCCTCGGCGGTCGACACCGCGCGGCCGCACTGGCGCCCGCCGTGGTTGGACACGATGATCCCGGCGGCACCGGCGTCCAGCGCGCGGATCGCGTCGTCGGGCCGCAGCACGCCCTTCACCAGTACGGGTAGGCCGGAGACCTCCCGGAGCCGTCGGATGTGCGCGTAGGTGGCGGCCGGACTCTCCTCGAGGGGCGCGAAGTCGCTCTGGTCCGCGCCGGGTGTCGCCGGCACGTTGGCGAAGAACTGTTCGTCCGGCACGCGGATCCGGCGGCCGGCCACCCGGTACTTCGGCCCGACCACGGGGGTGTCGCCGGTCAGGACGACGGCCGTCGCCCCGAGCTCGCGGGCCCGGGTCACGAGGCCGAGGGCCGGCCCGGGATCGCGGGTGGCGAAGGTCTGGTACCACCAGTCGCCCGAGCCGGCCGCGGCGATGTCGGCCAGCGGCAGGGAGCTGCGCATGGAGGCGACGAACAGCGAGCCGGTCCTGTCGAACGCCGACCGCGACGCCGCCTCTCCCGCCGGGTGGGCGAGCCCCTGGAAGGCGCACGGAGCGGCCCCGATCGGCGAGGTGAAGGTGGAGCCGAGGAGGCGCACCGACGTGTCGACCCGGGAGACGTCCCGCAACACGTGCGGCGCGAACCGGTACCGCGACCAGCCTGCGGTGGCCTCCCGGGCGGCCTCCTCACCGAACGCCCCGGACTCGTAGTACGCGAAGACGTCCGCGGGCAGTGACTCCCGGGCCCGGCGCGAGTGCTCCCGGAGCACGGGCGGCTGATCGACGCTCATGAAGCCGGCTCCCGTGGTGCGGGCACCCGCGCTGTCGCCGTGTCCAGGACTTGGGTCCGCGTCAGCAGGGCGTCACCACCGGTCGGCAGCATATGGGCATGGCCGTGGAACGTCATTTCATGCCCCGGTGAGCCGATGCCGGCTCAGCTGCCGCCGGCCGTCGGTACAGGGCGTGCGGGCGGGCGCCAGGCGGCGGTTGTCCCACACCGGAAGCGCATTTCCGGGAATGCTTGTCCGATGCGCCGCCTCGCGGAAGTACTCATGCACCTGATGAGCCGGATCGAACCCGAACTGGCCG
Source organism: Plantactinospora sp. A48 (assembly GCF_055793945.1). NCBI lineage: Bacteria > Bacillati > Actinomycetota > Actinomycetes > Micromonosporales > Micromonosporaceae > Plantactinospora > Plantactinospora sp. A48. Next base: position 7,962 of record NZ_JBTIXF010000088.1, read on the forward strand.
CACGGTAGCCGTTCCATCGGGCCCTGACTGCTGCGTTTCGGATCGTATTCGCCACTGGTCAGGAGGTTGTAACTGCCGTGATTTACGCCCGCGCGGGGAGCGCTCTGATGCACCGAAATCCCCCGTTGCCTGCTGTCGGTCGCAGCTTATCGACGCCAACCCGCGTCAATGCGCAGCGTATCAATGCGAGCACTCTGTGTCCAGGGCGGAAACGAGTTTCCGGCGACTCGATGAAGGCGTGTCGAATGACGGCGCCGGTGTCGTCAGGAGGACGGGAGGTTTGTGCAGGTGGGCGATGGATCAAGCGACGTCGGCCAATGTGACCGCGTCGAAGACGGGCGGGGTTGAGGCACCCCACGGCGGCGCGGCGGTGGCGTGGCGGTGGCGCGGTCCTCGACCTACGGGAGCCCTCGGCTGCCGGACAGATCACGCCTGAAGAGGACACCACCCAGCCGAGCACCGCTGTTCACTGCCGCATTCTCGGGTCGTGGGTGGGGTCGGCATAGCTGTCGGGACAGCCCCGGTCGACCGCCTCGGGGCGCAGTTCGTAGTGCCAGGATTCGTTGCTGTAGATCTGGCACAGCCCGTGGTCGGCGCCGTGTTCGGACAGCCAGGTCGTGGCGTCGAGCGGGCCGATGTCGACCGCGTTCCCGGACACGTGCGCGGACGTGTCCGCGGTGGCGACCCATCGGGCGGCCTCCGCTTCCGAGCCGTACCTCGAAATTGCCTCGCGAAGCAGTTGGTTCTGGTACTTCCGCGAGCGCCAACCGCTGTTGACGTATATCTCGACGCCGTCCCCGGCGGCCTGCTTCGCCGCGTCGCGCAGGGCCCGGAGCAGATCGGGGTCGAGGTTGGCGACGCCGGGATACTGGTCGTCGAACACGGTCACCCGGTCGGGTAGGTCACCGCCGGCCTCGGCGGCCGGACCACCGTGGTCTCCGCGGAGCACCCCGCCGAACGAGGGCATCGATGACGATGCCGACCGGTAGCCGATGGACCCGATGACGGCGGCGACAACGACCAGACCGAGGATCGGCGGCCAGACGCTCCTGCGAGTTGTTGTTCGTGTTGCTGGAGTCTGCCTCATGCTGCCAGTGAAGACAGCGCGGTGTTGCCAGCCCGTAATCGGTTTTCCATACCTCGGCGATATACGTCGGCTCGTAGCATCGGGATCATGCGTGTGCTGGTCGTCGAGGATGAGCCCTACATGGCAGAAGCCATCCGCGACGGGCTGCGCCTGGAGGCGATCGCGGCCGACATCGCCGGTGACGGTGACACCGCCCTGGAACTGCTGAGCGTCAACTCCTACGACATCGCCGTCCTCGACCGCGACATTCCCGGGCCCTCCGGCGACGAGGTCGCCAGAAGTATCGTCGCCACCGGCAGCGGAATGCCGATCCTGATGCTCACCGCCGCCGACCGACTCGACGACAAGGCATCCGGCTTCGGCCTCGGCGCCGACGACTATCTCACGAAACCGTTCGAACTCCGGGAACTCGTGCTCCGGCTCAGAGCGCTCGACCGCCGGCGCGCGCACAGCAGGCCACCCGTACGACAGATCGCGGGGTTGCGGTTGGACCCGTTCCGCCGTGAGGTCTACCGCGACGGCCGGTACGTCGCCCTCACCCGGAAACAGTTCGCCGTGCTCGAGGTGCTCGTCGCCGCCGAGGGCGGGGTGGTCAGCTCGGAGGAACTCCTGGAACGGGCCTGGGACGAGAACGCGGACCCCTTCACCAACGCCGTACGCATCACCGTCTCCGCGTTGCGCAAGCGCCTCGGGGAGCCCTGGATCATCGCCACCGTCGCCGGTGTCGGCTATCGCATCGACGCGGAACCCGGGGCCGGACGCGCGGGAGGGGTGCGTGGTTAGGGAACCCGGTCTGAGCGTCCGACTCAAGCTCACCCTCAGCTACGCCGGGTTCCTCATGCTCGCGGGTACCCTGCTGCTGGCCGTGGTGTGGGTGTTCCTGCTGCGGTACGTACCCGAGACGGTCTTCGACCCGCCGATGTTCGTACCCAACCGTTCCGACCTGCTGCGCGCCTTCGCCCCGGCGGCGGCCACGGCGTTGGCCTTCCTGCTGGTGTTCGGCCTCCTGGGTGGCTGGGTCCTCGCCGGCAGCATGCTCGCGCCGCTGACCCGGATCACGAGTGCCACCCGGCTGGCCGCGAACGGGTCGCTGTCCCACCGGATCCAGTTGGAGGGCCGCAGCGACGAGTTCCGCGAACTCGCCGACGCCTTCGACACCATGCTGGCGCGACTCGAAGCGCACGTCGCCGAACAGCAGAGATTCGCCGCCAACGCCTCCCACGAGCTGCGCACCCCGCTGGCGATCACGCAGACGCTTCTCGACGTGGCCCGCAACGACCTGAGCCGCGACACCGGCGAGCTCATCGACCGCCTCTATTTCGTCAACACCCGAGCGATCGAACTCACCGAAGCCCTGCTGCTGCTCAGCCGCGCCGACCAGCGGTCCTTCACCCGTGAACACGTCGATCTGTCCCTCATCGCGGAGGAGGCCACGGAAACACTTCTCCCACTGGCGGAGAAACGCGGCATCTCCATCGAGACCTCCGGCGATTTCACGCCCACCCTGGGCGCCCACACGCTCCTGTTACAGATGACCACGAACCTCGTACACAACGCGATCGTCCACAACCTGCCGGAGCGGGGGACGGTGTGGGTCACGACGGGTGTTCATCCCGGGACCGTGGCGCTGACCGTCGAGAACACCGGTGAAAGGCTCAGCCCGCAGCTGGTTTCGACGATCGTCGAGCCGTTCCAGCGCGGCACCGGGCGGGTACGCGGTGGACAGGCGGGTGTCGGCCTCGGCCTGGCGATCGTCAGGAGCATCGCCCAGGCACACGACGGGGTGCTCACCCTCGCTCCCCGGTCCGGCGGCGGACTCCGGGTCACGGTACGGCTGCCCGCCGCGCCACCGCAGCCCGCGTGATCACGCCCGTGCGGGTCAGCAACCGAGTCGTTCGGTGGACAGGGCGATGTCGTCGAGCCACAGGTCGAACTCGTGCGGTGTGGTGCCGGCCTGGTAGAGCTGCCAACCGATCTTCACGGTGTTCACCGCCGGCAGGACGAACGGTACGTCGTTGCCGCCGTGCTCGGTGGTGCTGGCGGTCAGTTCGGGGTTCGCCACCCCGTCGATCCAGACCGCCACCCGGTTGTCCGCCGGGTCGAACTGCCACTCGAAGCACTGCCAGGCGTCCTCGACGACCGGGGCGGACTCCCGCCAGTTGGTCCAGTCACCGGTCGGCCCGCCGTCGGCACCCACGCCCCAGAAGACGCCGGGCACCGTGGGGGCGTACTGTCCGCCGATCGGACGGACCACCTCCGAACTGCCGGTACCGGTCGCCTCCACCAGTGTGAAGTGCGCCCAGTCGGGAGCGGTGGGGAAGGCCGCGACGCGCAGTCGCAGTCGGCCGTAGAACCGGTTGCCCGGTGCGGCGAAGTCGTCGACGCGCAGGAACGCGCGGCCGTTGTCGACCGTGTGGACGTGCAGCACCTGGTTGCCGCGGCGGGCACGTTCAACGGTCAGCGTGCCGTTGCGGGTGTCGACGCCCCAGTTCAGCGTGCTGGGACCACCCGGGGGCAGCCGTTCGAAGTCTTCGCAGAAGAGCGGGCCACGGGCGCAGGTGCCCCGGCGGGAGGCGCCGGCCGCGCCGGCCGGGGCGCCGCTGCCGACCGCGGCGCCACCGGCCGCGGCAGTGGCGGCCGGGTGGCTGCCCGCCGTGGCGCCGGCGGCCGGGACGCTGCCGGCCGTGGCGCCGAGCAACAGGGCGGCGGTCAGCGCGGTCAAGCGGTTGCGCATGGTTGTCCTCCATGACCCTCGGACCCACCAGGAGTGGTGGGGTCCGCCTCCTCCAGGAAGCGCAACCATCATCCCAACTAATCGACGCACGGCAAACTCTCAATGGCCGACGAACGGAAACACCGTGACCAGCAGCCACCAGTTCGACACCGTCGGTGGCTGCCCCCGCTCCCGCGTACACATTGACATCCGTCTCTTGCGGACATAGGGTTCGATCGAATGGATTCGACCCCGCGAACCTCGATGTACGCCGTCGGCAACGCTGCCCCGCTGACCCAATCGCCGTGCTCCCGAGTGACGGCGAGATCAGCCGACGGTACACACATCGTCCGACGAACCGGTCGGCGTCCCGTCCTGCCGGAATGGCACGTCGTCGGAACGCGGGGGCGCCCGCCTGTTCAATTCGCTGGTAGTGCCGAGCGGCAGAGGGAGTCACATATGGCAAGGCACAGATTCGCCTTCGGATCAGCCGCGGCCGCGGCGTTACTCGTCCTCGCCGGCGGCGCAACGGCCGTGCTCGGGGGCCTCGGCGCGACCGCGTCGGCCGCGGGCACGACGGTCGCCGCGGCGACCGCCGGGTGTGGCAAGGCGCCCACGCTCACCAGCGGGAACCGGACGATCTCCAGCAGCGGCCAGAACCGCAGCTACATCCTGAGGATCCCGGACAACTACGACCGGAACCACCCGTACCGGTTGATCTTCGGGTTCCACTGGAACGGCGGCACCGCTGGCGACGTCGACGGTGGCGGATCCGACGGCTACGTCTGGTCGTACTACGGGCTGCGGGCGCAGGCGAACAACAGCACCATCTTCGTCGCACCCCAGGGCAACGGGAACGGCTGGGCCAACCCCGGCGGCCAGGACACCACGTTCGTCGACGACATGATCCGGCTGATCGAGGGAGACCTCTGCGTCGACACCAGCCAGCTCTTCGCCCTCGGCTTCAGCTACGGCGGCGGGATGAGCTACTCCCTGGCCTGCTCCCGAGCCAACGTCTTCCGCGCGGTCGCGGTCTACTCCGGCGGGCAGCTCAGCGGATGCGGCGGCGGCACCCAGCCCATCGCGTACATGGGGTTGCACGGCATCGGCGACCCGGTCCTGAACATCTCCGCGGGGCGGTCGCTGCGGGACACGTTCGTCAGGAACAACGGCTGTACGGCGCAGAGCCCGCCAGAGCCACGCTCGGGCAGCCTGACCCACATCACCACCACCTACTCCGGCTGCCGGGCGGGCTACCCCGTGGTGTGGGCGGCGTTCGACGGCGGACACACCCCGGGCCCGGTGGACGGCGGCGGCGACAGCGGCGCCCGGACCTGGACCAAGATCGAGGTGTGGAAGTTCTTCACCCAGTTCGACAGCAACACCCCGACGCCGACCCCCACGGCCACGCCCACGGCCACGCCCACCTCGGGTCCGACCACCCCGCCGCCCGGCGGCACGGGCCCGGTCCGCAACACCTCCGCCGGCCGGTGCCTGGACGTCAACGGCGCCTCGCAGAGCAACGGCGCGACGGCGATCATCTGGGACTGCAACGGCCAGGCCAACCAGTCCTGGACCGCCAACAGCAGCCAGGAACTGCGGGTGTACGGCAACAAGTGCCTGGATGTGAACGGTGCCGGCACCGCCAACGGGACCCAGGTGATCATCTGGGACTGCAACGGCCAGGCCAACCAGAAGTGGCGGTTCAACAGCGACGGCACGATCACCGCTGTCGGCTCGGGTCGGTGCCTGGACGTGGTGAGCAGCGGCACGGCCAACGGCACGCGCACCCAGATCTGGGACTGCAACGGGGCGGCCAGCCAGCGGTGGACCCGCAGCTGAGCACCGGGGAACACCTCCGCAACGGCGGGTCGGGCGCACCTCGGCGTCCCGCCAACCACCCGGGCACCGAGGGCTGACCGGACCCGTCAAACGGAGCCGGTACGCCGACGGCCGCCCCGATCGCGAGCACCAGCGATCGGGGCGGCCGTTCCGCCACCCGGCCGGCGGGCCCGGTCTCCACCCTGGCGGGTCCCTCGCCGGCAGGCAGCCGGCACACGACCAGATCCAGGCACAGCACCGGCCGGAGCGGAACTCCTCCGGGTGACCCTGTCAGCGCTGACAAATGTCTGGCGCGAATTTCTGGAGGCAACGAAGTGGAACAACGGAACCGAAGCGGTCGACGATGGTCCTGGGCCCGGGTGGGCGCGGTGGCGGCACCGCTGCTGGCGGCGTCGGTCGCCACGCTCGCCGTCGGGGCGGCCGGGCCCGCACAGGCCGCGACGGCGGTGAAGACCCTGGCCGAGGCCAAGGGCCGGTACTTCGGTACCGCGATGACGACCGCGGACATCGGCAACAGCGCCGAGTCCTCCGTGGCGGCGGCCCAGTTCGACATGGTGACGCCCGGCAACGAGATGAAGTGGGACGCGACCGAACCGAACCGCAACGGCTTCAACTTCAGCCGGGGCGACCAGATCCTCAACTGGGGCCAGTCCCACGGCATGCGGGTCCGCGGGCACACCCTGGTGTGGCACAACCAGCTGCCCGCCTGGGTGGGCGGCCTGCCGCTGAACCAGATACAGGCGACGATGGAGAACCACATCACCAACGTGGCCACCCACTACCGGGGCAAGGTCTACTCCTGGGACGTGATCAACGAGCCGTTCAACGAGGACGGCACGCTCCGGCAGGACGTCTTCTACAAGGCGATGGGCACCGGCTACCTCGCTGACGCGCTGCGCACCGCCCACGCCGCCGACCCGAACGCCAAGTTGTACATCAACGACTACAACATCGAGGGCGTCAACGCGAAGAGCAACGGGCTGTACTCCCTCGCCCAGTCCCTGCTGGCCCAGGGGGTCCCGTTGCACGGGATCGGTCTGGAGAGCCACTTCGTCGTCGGGCAGGTCCCGTCGTCGCTGCTGACCAACATGCAGCGGTTCGCCGCGCTGGGGCTGGACGTGGCCATCACCGAGTTGGACGACCGGATCCCGCTGCCGGCGAGCAGCGCGAACCTGCAACAGCAGGGCACCGACTACGGCAACGTGGTGACGGCCTGTCTGGCGGTCCCGCGCTGCCCGGGCGTCTCGCAGTGGGGCGTGGACGACGGTCACTCCTGGATCCCGGGCACCTTCCCGGGGTACGGCGCCGCGATGTTCTACGACGCCAACTACCAGCCGAAGCCCGCGTACAACGCCACCGTCACCGCCCTCAGCGGCCCGTCGAGCCCACCGCCCACCACCGCACCGCCCACCACGGCACCGCCGACCACGGCACCGCCGACCACGGCACCGCCGACCACGGCGCCGCCGACCAGCGCACCGCCCAGCACGCCGGGCGGGACCGGTTGCACGGCCACCTACCAGATCACCAACAGCTGGTCCGGCGGCTTCCAGGTGAACGTGGTGGTGGCGAACAACGGATCGGCGACGCTCAACGGCTGGACCGTGCGGTTCACCCTGGCCAGCGGGCAGAGCATCAGCAGCCTCTGGAGCGGCGTGAACACCGGCACCAGCGGCGCCGTCACGGTACGCAACGCCTCCTACAACGGCAGCGTCAACTCCGGCGGATCCACCTCGTTCGGGTTCACGGCCACCGGCAACGGGGCGAGCCCGGCCACCGCAGTGACCTGCACCAGCCCCTGAGAGTGACCTGCACCAGCCCCTGAGCTGGCGATTGAGCCACGGCCAGCATTCCGCGGCCCTGATCAGGAATCCCGGACGGGACGGTGCGCCCCGACGTACCCGTCCGGAGAACCCGGCCCGGACGCCACGTGGGACCGCCGCGACGCGCGGCGGTCCCACGCCCGTCGCGGGCACCGGCCGGACCCACCGTGCCGGATGCTGGCACACTCGGTCAGGTGAGCAGCGACCTGGCGGCCCTCGACGGCGAACTGGAGAGCCGGAGTCTCGTCGACCTGGCGGTCGCCCGGCTGCGCCGGGAGATCCTCAGTGGTACGACCGAGCCGGGCGAGCGACTCGTCGAGGAGCAGCTCACCCGGCGTCTCGGCATCAGCCGCGCGCCGCTGCGCGAGGCCCTGCGGTTACTGGCCCAGCAGGGCCTGGTCGAACACGTGCCCCGGCGCGGGGTGCGGGTCGCCACCCTCTCCGACCGCGACGTCCTGGAGCTGTACGCGGTCCGCGACGTGCTGGAACGTCACGTGGTGGAGTCGGTGCTACCGGCCACCCAGAAGATCGACCTCGCCGGGATGCGCGCGGCGCTCGACGAGATGGCCGAGGCCACCCGGGGCGCTGACCGGCTCCGGATGGCCGAGGCGCACCGGCGGTTCCACGTGGCGATGGTGGCCCTCGGCGGCAACCGGCAGCTCGTCCAGGTGCAGGAGTCGGTGCTGGTCAAGTTGCAGCTCTACATGGCCCTGAACCTGCACCGGGAGGCGGCGGCCGCGCACCGCGACGACGGCCTGCGCCGGCACGAACGGCTGTACCGGGCCATCGCCGACGATGACCGGGCGGCGACCCTCGCCGAGCTGGCAACGCACGGCGCCCGCTCGTACCTCGGGTAGCCGGCACCGGCCGGACCGGCACCGTCACGTCGCCGTAATACACCGTGCCGGTACGGGAAACACAACTGTCGACAATCGACAGTATGCCAAGCGTGCGAACGGAAACCGGACACCTCGGGATCCCGGAGCTGCGCCGGGCGTACGTGAGCGACCTGCGCTCCCCCGTCGACACCGCCGAGTTGGTGCTCGACCGGGTCGCCGCGCGCGGCGACGACCACGTCTGGATCAGCACGGTGCCGCCCGACGCCCTGCGCGCCGCCGCGGCGGACCTGGAGCGGCGCCGGGACCGGATCGCCGAGCTGCCGCTGTACGGGGTGCCGTTCGCGGTCAAGGACAACATCGACGTCGCCGGCCTGCCCACCACGGCCGGCTGCCCCGGCTTCGCGTACCGGCCCGCCCGCACCGCCCCGGTGGTGGCCCGGCTGCTCGACGCGGGAGCGCTGCTGGTCGGCAAGACCAACCTCGACCAGTTCGCCACCGGGCTGACCGGCGCCCGCTCGCCGTACGGCGCCTGCGAGAGCGTCTTCGGCGGTGGCCTGATCTCCGGCGGATCCAGTTCCGGCTCGGCGGTCGCGGTGGCGGCCGGGCTGGTGTCGTTCGCCCTGGGCACCGACACCGCCGGTTCCGGCCGGGTCCCGGCCGCGCTGAACGGCGTCGTCGGGATCAAGCCCACCCGGGGCCTGCTGAGCACCGTCGGGGTGGTGCCGGCCTGCCGGTCCCTGGACTGCGTGTCGATCTTCGCGGCGGACGTACCGGACGGGCGGACCGTGCTCCGCGTCGCCACCGCTGTCAGTCCGGACGACCCGTGGGGCCGGCAGGAACCGGCGCCGAGCGGGCCGCCGAGGAAGCCGGAGACCCTGCGCCTCGGCGTTCCCGATCCGGCCGAGCTGGAGTTCTTCGGTGATCACGGGCAGGCCGAGCGGTTCGCCGCCGGCAGCCGACGGGTGGCCGCCGTGGTCGCCGGAACCGCACCGGTCGAGCTGGGTCCGCTGTTCGAGGCCGGCGACCTGCTCTACAAGGGACCGTGGGTGGCCGAACGGCTGGCGGTGCTCGGTGACTTCCTCGACGCCCACCCGGCGGAGGTGCTGCCGGTGACCCGGGCGGTACTGGAACGCGGCCGGGAGTTCGACGCGGTCGCCGCGTTCCGTGGGCTGCACCGGCTGCGGGAGTTGCAGTCCTGGACGGAACGGCTGTTCGACCGGATCGACGTGCTGGTCCTGCCGACCGTCGGCACCACGTACACGCACGCGCAGATCGCGGCGGAGCCGATCGCCCGCAACCTCGACCTCGGCCGGTACACCCAGTTCGCGAACCTGCTCGACCTGGCCGCCGTGACCATCCCGAACGGCCGGACCCCGCAGGGCCGGCCGGCGAGCCTGACGCTCATCGGCCCCGCGTTCAGCGACGCCACGCTGGCGCGGCTGGCCGCGGAGATCCACCTGGAAGGAGGCGCATCGCAATGACCACCATCGGCCCGGTACGCGCCGAACCGTACCCCTGGCCGTTCGACGGCTCGGTGCCGGTCGACCGGATCGCGCTGCTGTGCATCGACTGGCAGACCGACTTCTGCGGCCCCGGCGGCTACGTCGACAACATGGGCTACGACATCGAGCTGACCCGCGCCGGCCTGCCGGCGACCGCCAAACTGCTCGACCACGCGCGTTCGGTCGGCATGCTCGTCGTACACACTCGGGAGGGCCACGATCCGGACCTGACCGACCTGCCCGCCAACAAGCGCTGGCGCTCCGCCCGGATCGGTGCCGAGATCGGCTCCGCCGGGCCGTGCGGGCGGATCCTCGTCAGGGGCGAACCGGGCTGGGAGATCGTACCCGAGGTGGCACCGGCGTCCGGTGAGGTGATCATCGACAAGCCCGGCAAGGGTGCCTTCTACGCCACCGGACTCGATCTGGTGCTGCGCACCCGGGGCATCACCCACCTGATCCTCACCGGCATCACCACCGACGTCTGCGTACACACCACGATGCGCGAGGCGAACGACCGTGGGTACGAGTGCGTGATCCTCAGCGACTGCACCGGTGCCACCGACCCGGGCAACCACGCCGCGGCCCTGCACATGGTCACCATGCAGGGCGGCGTGTTCGGCTGCGTGTCGACCTCCACCGACGTGATCGCGGGTACGACGTGGTGACCGTCGAGGCGCGACCGTCGGCGTACCGGTTCGACCCGGCGCAGACCGCGCTGCTGGTCATCGACATGCAACGGGACTTCCTGGAACCTGGCGGGTTCGGGGAGAGCCTCGGCAACGACGTGTCCGAGTTGCGCCGCACCATCGCGCCGACCGCCGCGCTGCTCGCCGGCTGGCGTCGCGCCGACCTGCCGGTCATCCACACCCGGGAGGGACACCTGCCCGACCTCAGCGACTGTCCCCCGGCCAAGCTGGCCCGGGGAGCGCCGAGCATGCGGATCGGTGATCCGGGGCCGAAGGGCCGCATCCTGATCCGTGGCGAGTACGGGCACGACATCATCGACGAACTGGCGCCACTGCCCGGCGAAGTGATCATCGACAAGCCCGGGAAGGGCGCCTTCTACGCCACCGACCTGTCGGCGCTGCTGAGCCGGGACGGCATCCGCAGCCTCGTGGTCACCGGCGTCACCACCGAGGTGTGCGTACACACCACCGTCCGGGAGGCCAACGACCGCGGGTACGACTGCCTCGTGCTCGCCGACTGCGTGGGGTCGTACTTCCCGCGCTTCCAGCAGGTCGGCCTGGAGATGATCGCCGCCCAGGGCGGCATCTTCGGCTGGGTCGGCCAGTCGACCGACCTGCTCGCCGCGCTGTCGCTCTTGCCCGAGGGAGCCCGATCATGACCACCACCTCGCCCGCGCTGCGGCTGCCCCTGTGGGTGCGCGGCGACACCAACGCCTTCTTCGGTTTCGGCGTCAACGTCCTGGTCAACGTGCTCACGCTGACCGGGCTGTGCCTCGGCGTCATCCACCTGTCGAGCGTCAGCGTGTTCGGCGCCATCCTGCCGGCGCTCGGCATCGCCCTGGTGTTCGGCAACGTCTACTACACCGTGCTGGCCCGCCGGCTGGCCCGCCGGGAGAACCGAACCGACGTCACCGCCATGCCGTACGGGCCGAGCGTGCCGCACATGTTCATCGTGATCTTCGTGATCATGCTGCCCATCTACCTGCGTACCCAGGATCCCGTCCGGGCCTGGCGGGCCGGCGTGGCGTGGGCGTTCATCATCGGTGTCATCGTCCTGATCGGCGCGTTCGTCGGCCCCTACATCCGCCGGTACACCCCCCGCGCCGCGCTGCTCGGCACCCTCGCCGGCATCTCCATCACGTTCATCTCGATGAACCCGGCCGGTCGGATGTGGGATCTCGCCTGGGTGGCGCTGCCGGTGTTCGCGCTGCTGCTGGTCGGGCTGCTCACCAACGTGAAGCTGCCCGGCAACATCCCGATCGGGCTCGCCGCCCTGCTGCTCGGCACCGCGATCGGCTGGATCGGCGGCGCCATGTCGGTGCCGGACGTGACCGCCGCCGCCCGGGAGATCGCGTTCGCCTTCCCCACGTTCCACTTCCGGCTGCTGTTCGACGGGCTGGGCGACATGGCCCCGCTGCTGGCCACCGCGATCCCGCTCGGGGTCTACAACTTCACCGAGGGCATGACCAACGTGGAGAGCGCCGCCACCGCCGGGGACAACTACAGCCTGCGGAACGTGCTGCTCGCCGACGGCGCGGGGGCGCTCATCGGTGCGGCCCTCGGCTCGCCGTTCCCGCCGGCCGTCTACGTCGGACACCCGGGTTGGAAGATGGCCGGCGGCCGGACCGGGTACTCGATGGCCGCCGGGGTGGTCGTCGCGGTGCTCTGCTTCCTCGGCATGTTCGGGTTGCTCGGCGCGCTCTTCCCGACGGCCGCCATCGTGCCCGTGCTGCTCTACATCGGGCTGCTGATCGGCGCCCAGGCGTTCCAGGCCACCCCCCGGGCCCACGCCGCCGCCGTGGTCGCGGCGCTGATCCCGAACATCGCCTCCTGGGCCACCGGCCAGATGGACAACGTGCTGGCGGCGGCCGGCACGTCCGCCGCGCAGGTGGGTGACACCGCGCTGGCCAACGCCGGCGTGGTCTATCACGGCCTGCTGGTGCTCGGCCAGGGCGCGATCCTCGCCGGGCTCGTGCTGGGCGCCGTCGTGGCGTTCATCATCGACAAGCGGTTCGCCCAGGCGGCCGTCTTCGCCGCGTCCGGTGCCGCGCTGTCGTTCGTCGGCCTGATCCACGGCGAGAAGATCGAGTGGGACGCCAACGGCCCGGTCGCCCTCGGGTACCTCTTCGTGGCGGTGATCTGCGCGGCCTTCGCCCTCGCCAAGATCCCACCACGCGAACCCGACAGCACCGAACCCGGCGGTG
>NZ_JBTIXF010000089.1:0-20324 GCF_055793945.1 Plantactinospora sp. A48
CACCATCCGTTGCCCTCCGCCGCCGAATGTTTTGGGACCTACAGGAAGCGGGCAGGGTAGAGCCCCCCTTCCCCCGCCTTCGCCAGGCGCCCGTGCCCATTCCCCGCGCGGCCCGAAGCCCGGCGCGGTGGCCCCTCAGCGCACGGGCAGCAGGTCGGCGGACCGGGTGGCGACGACGTCCGCGATCAGTGACCGCGCGGCCCCGGCCGGCATGGCCGGCAGGGTACGGCCACCGCGCAGCCGCAGCGCGACCTCGCCGGCCGCGACCTCACGCTCGCCGAGCAGGACCAGGTACGGGATCCGGGTGGCGGCGGCCCGCCTGATCCGGTTGCCGAGCGAGCCGTCGGCGGCCACCTCCACCCGCAGGCCCGCCCCGATCCACTCCCGGGCCAGGTCCTCGGCGGCACCCCGCTGGTCCGGTGCCACCGGCAGCACGACCGCCTGCACCGGGGCGTACCAGGCCGGGAAGGCTCCGGCGTGCTCCTCGATCAGGTACGCGAACAGCCGCTCCATGCTGCCGAGGAGGCTGCGATGAACCATCACCGGCCGCCGCGCCGCCCCGCTCGCGTCGGTGTACGACAGGTCGAACCGCTCCGGCTTGTCGAAGTCGAGCTGGATGGTGGAGATGGTCCACTCCCGGTCGGCGGCGTCCCGTACCTGGATGTCGATCTTCGGGCCGTAGAAGGCCGCCTCGTCCGGTGCCTCGACGTGGTCGAGCCCGTCCAGCGCCCCGCGCAGCAGGTCCTCGGCGCGCTGCCACATCTCGTCGTCTCCGACGTACCTTCCCGCCGGACCGCGCACCGACAGCCGCAACCCGGCCGGTCGGATCCCGAGCGCCGAGTGCGCCTCGCGGATCAGGCCCAGCACCTCCCGCACCTCCCGGTCGACCTGCTCCAGGGCGCAGAAGGTGTGCGCGTCGTTCAGCCAGATGGCCCGTACCCGGCTCAGTCCGCCGAGCACCCCGGACCGTTCGGCGCGGTACATCCCGCCCAGCTCGGCCACCCGCAGCGGCAGCTCCCGGTAGGACCGCCCGCGCGCCCGGTAGACCAGTGCGTGGTGTGGGCAGAGCGCCGGCCGCAGCAGCAGCTCGTCGTCGGCCGACATCCGCATTCCCGGGAACATGTCGTCGGCGAAGTAGCCCAGGTGCCCGGACAGCTCGAACAGCTCCCGGCGGCCCAGCGGGGGCGAGTAGACGTGCTGGTAGCCGGCCTGGCGCTCCAGTTCCCGGACGTACTCCTCGATGGCGTGCCGGACGGCGGCGCCGGCCGGGAGCCAGATCGGCAGGCCCGCGCCGATCAGCGGATCGGAATGGAACAGGCCCAGCTCGCGGCCCAACTTCCGGTGGTCGACCATCGTGCTCTCCTCGCTCGGGTACGCCCCGGGGCGCCGGCGGCGGCCGGACGGCGGACGCCGGTTCCGCTGCGGTGAGGTCGATGCCGGATGCACGACGAAGCCCCGGAGCGGATCGCCCCGGGGCCGGTGGTGACGGAACGCGTCAGCGCGGCACGCCGGGGTTTCCCGGCGTCGTCGTGGAAAGTGCCATGGCCGCTGCTCGCATGGCCGAGACGGTAACGCGGGCCGGCGCCGACCGACAACCGGATTCATCCGGCCCCGGCAGTTCGCCGACGACACGTTGAGTGACGATGACAGCGAACATCACGCCCCTAACATTCCGTAGTCCTCCGGAGGCTCGTCCACCGCCTCTGCACCTGGACGGGCGGCAGCTGGTGCTCACTTTTGGTGAGCAAATTTCCCGGACAACTGTTCGGTGACCCGGTGGAGGCAGGTGGGCACCGCGCCAGCGGTGGGCAGGAGGCGGACATCACCAGCCTCGGGCCACCATCGGGGTCGCGGCGGCGCGACCAGCCATGTTCCATTGAATCGACACGGGCACAGTGAAAACACCGGAGCCCGGTGGATCGCGACAGATCAGGGAGGCGTTCATGGGGGTCGACGCACTCACTGGGCTTACCCCAAGGCCGTTTGTGAACGGGCCGCCGGCACGGGACCTGCCGACGGCCCGCGGCGCGTACGCGACGTCGGGAACGGGGGACCCGAGGTCGTCAAGCGCCACCACAACGGTACGCCGGTTGGCGCCGCGCCGGTGCCCCGGTCCGTTGGCGGACGAGCACCCCGGCGGCCGGCCGTGATCGAACTCCTGAGCACGGTGACCGCGCCGGTCTACACGTACCTGTTCCTGCTCGCGCTCCTGGCCGCGGACGCCTTCGTGCCGGTGGTCCCGACCCAGGCGGTGATGATCACAGCCGGCGCCCTCACCGTGTACGGGCAGCTCAGCCTGCCGCTCACCATCGGTACCGGCGCGCTCGGCGTGCTGGTCGGGGACCTCTGCTGCTATCAGCTCGGCCGGCTGCGCCCCCGGGGTGACGACGTCGGTCACGTACCCCGCCACGCCCGCCAGGGCCGGACCGCCCGGCTGGCCGGCAACCTCCGTCGACCCGGGCCGCTGGTCCTGCTGGTGTGCCGGTTCGTTCCCGGCGGTCGGATGACGGCCTGCTACCACGCCGGCCGGATGCGTTACCCGTACCGGCTCTTCCTCGCGTACGAGGCGGTGGCCGCGCTCGGCTGGGCCGGCTACGGCGGGCTGATCGGCCACCTCGGTGGCTCGGCGATGGCCGGCTCCGGGTGGCGGCTGGCGTTGGTCGCCACGGCGGCGGCCGGCTCCTTCGGCCTGGTCGGCCTGGGGCTCGCCCGGATCGGCGCGGCCCGCCTCGACCGGCTCGCCGCCCGAGCCGAGGCCGGCCGGGCGACGTCGCGGGACGACACACCCCAGCCGGGGGCTATTCCAGACCGTGCAGCATGAGCTGGCGGGCCGCCTCGGCGATCGAACCGGACAGCGACGGGTAGATGGTGATCGTCTGCGCCAGCTGGTCGACGGTCAGGTTGTTCTCCACCGCCATGGTGATCGGCAGGATCAGCTCGCTGGCCTTGGGCGCCACCACCACGCCGCCGATCACCTGCCCGCTCGCCGGACGGCAGAACAGTTTGACGAAGCCGTCCACCATGTCGGCCATCTTGGCCCGCGGGTTGCCGGCCAGCGGCAGCATCACCTGCCGGGCCGGGGTCCGGCCCGAGTCGACCTCGTCCTGCGAGACGCCGACCGTGGCCAGTTCCGGATCGGTGAAGACGTTCGCGGCCACCGTACGCAGCCGCAGCGGCCGAACCGCCTCGCCCATGGCGTGCCACATCGCGATCCGGCCCTGCATCGCCGCGACGCTGGCCAGGGCCAGCACCCCGGTGCAGTCACCCGCGGCGTAGACGCCGGGCACGTTGGTCCGGGACACCCGGTCGACGGTCACGTAGCCGCCCCGGCCGACCTCCACGCCGTACTCGGCCAGCCCGAGGTCGGCGGTGTTCGGCACCGAACCGACCGTGATCAGCGCGTGCGACCCGGAGATCACCTGCCCGTCCCCGAGCTCCACCTCGACACCGTCACCGATCCGGCGTACGGCGTTGGCCCGCGAGTTGTTCAGGATCGTCATGCCGCGCGACCGGAACACCTTCTCGATCGCCGTCGCCGCGTCCGGGTCCTCGTGCGGCATCACCCGGTCCCGGCTGGACACCAGCGTGACGTCCACCCCCATCGCCAGGTAGGCGCTGGCGAACTCGGCGCCGGTGACGCCGGAGCCGATCACCACCAACCGCTCCGGCAGCTCGGGCAGGTCGTACACCTGCCGCCAGGTGAGGATGCGCTCACCGTCCGGTACGGCGGTGGGCAGCACCCGGGGGGTGGCGCCGGTGGCGATCAGCACGGTGCCGGCGTCGATCGGGTACGGCGAGCCGCCGTCGCCCGGGGTCACCAGCACCCGGTGGGTGTGCCCGAGGGTGTCCTCGCCGAGCCGGGCCGAACCGGACACGAACGTCACACCGGCCTTGAGCAGCTTGGCGTGGATGTCGGCGGACTGCGCCAGAGCGAGCCGCTTCACCCGCTGGTAGACGGCCCGGGCGTCGACCGTCACCGCCTCCAGGCCGTCGGAATGTACGCCGAACTCCTCGGTGTCCCGGTATCCGGTGACCACCTCCGAGCTGGCGATGAAGGTCTTCGACGGGACGCAGTCGGACAGCACGCAGGCGCCGCCGGCACCGTCCGCTTCCACGACGGTGACGTCGGCGTCGAGTTGGGCGGCGACCAGCGCGGCCTCGTAACCGGCCGGCCCTCCGCCGATGACCACGATGCGGCTCACAGCGTCCGCCCTCCGTAACTGATCACAGCGACTTTCTTCTCTCGTTCCCGTCCGACACGCACGGTCGTTATTCTCCCCCACCGGCCAACCCGGCTAAGGTTCTCGCCGTGCGTCTATACGCCGCGTACGGCTCAAACCTCGACCCCGCCCGGATGTTGGCCTACTGCCCCCATTCGCCGATGGTGGGTACCGGCTGGCTGGAGGGCTGGCGACTCACCTTCGCCGGCGACGGGGTGCTCGGCTGGGAGGGCGCGGTGACCACCGTGGTCGAGTCCCCCGGCGACCGGGTGTTCGTCGCGCTCTACGACGTCCACCCCGGGGACGCCAGCCAGCTTGACGATATCGAAGGCGTCACCGCCGGCACGTACCGCAAGCTACATGTGCGCGTGGTCACGCTGGACGGCGACCAGACCGCCTGGATCTACGTCTTCGACGGGTACGAGGGTGGCCTACCCACCTCGTGGTACCTCTCGGAGATCGCCAAGGCCGCCGAGAAGGCCGGCGCCCCGGACGACTACGTCACCGCGCTGCGCGAACGCCCGACCGGTACGGCCACCACCTGACCGCCCCCGACGTGATCGAGCTTGTCGAGCGGCATACCGCCCTCGCCGTCGTGGTCGGGTCGCGGGCGTACGGGTTGCACGGCCCGGATTCCGACCACGACCGGCGTGGGGTGTACGTGGCGCCGACCCGCGCGTTCTGGTCCCTGGACAAACCGCCCACCCACCTGGACGGGCCGGCGGCGGAACAGTTCTCCTGGGAGTTCGAACGCTTCTGCGTGCTCGCCCTGCAGGGCAACCCGACGGTGCTGGAGGTGCTCTGGTCGCCGCTGATCGAGACGAGCACCGCGGACGGGGAACGGTTGCTGTCCGCCCGGCGGGCGTTCCTGTCCCGGCGGGTGGCCGACACGTACGGCAACTACGCCCGGGACCAGTTGGCGCGAGTGGCGGCCCGCCGTGCGCGTACCGGCGAGACGAATCACAAGCAGGCCATGCACATGATCCGGCTGCTGGTCGCCGGGGCGCACGTGCTGCGTACCGGGGAGGTCCTGGTGGGGGTGGGGCACCTGCGCGACCGGTTGCTCGCGGTGCGCCGTGGTGAGCTGCCCTGGGACGCGGTGGCCGGCTGGGCGACGGACCTGCTCGCCGAGCTGGCCGACGCGGCCACCACCACCGCGCTGCCCGAACAACCCGACCGGCCCGCCGTGGACCGGCTCCTGGCCGCCGTACGAGAAGGGAACCTCGGGTGACCACCGACATGCCGGCCTGGGCCGCCGAGGCCGCCCGGGCGCTGCCCCGTCGCCAAACTGTTGATCACCCGCAACGGGTACGCCCTGGAGCAGTTGCTGTCGCCGCTGGTGGTCGTGACCACCCCCGTACACGCCGAACTCGTGTCCCTGGCCCCGCGCCTGATCACCCGGCAGCACGCGCACCACTACCTCGGCTTCGCGGCCGGTCAGGAGCGGTTGTCCGCCCGGACCGGGCAGCTCAAGCCCGCCCTGTACACGCTGCGGGTCCTGCTCACCGGGATCCACCTGATGCGCACCGGGCGTCTCGAGACCAACCTCGGAGTGCTCGGGGCCGGGCTGGCGTACGTACCGGACCTCATCGCCGCCAAGCGGGAGGCCGAGCACGGACCGCTTCCCGCCGGCACCACCGAACGCCTCGGCACCGACGTGCCGCGGCTGCGTGCCGAGTTGGAAGCTGCCCGGGACGCCTCCTCGCTACCCGACCGCCCGGACCCGGCGGCGGTGGACGCGTTGCACGAGCTGATCGTGCGTACCCGCCTGGCTCAGCTGGGCGCCGTGGATCAGCGCGGGTCCTGAGCGCGCTCCGGTGCCGTCTGTCGGGCCGCCGAGGCGGCTGACTCGTACCTGAGCAGGGTGTCGACGAACATGCGTTGTTGCGCCGGGCTCAGCGGCGCGAGGGCGTGTCGCCACGCGTGGGCGCCCGGCGACAGCCATTCCGCGATGGCGGGACGGCTCTCGGGGCTGATGTCGATGATGCGCCGGCGGCGGTCGGTGTCGTCCTCGCGCCGCACCAGGACCCCTTTGCGGCTCAGGTCGCTCACCATCAGGCTCACCGTGGTCGGTGCCACCTCCAGCAGCCCGGCGAGCTGGGAGACGGTCAGCGGACCGTCGAGCAGGAGCAGGGACAGCATCGACAGGTGCCTCGGGGCCAGATCGAGTGACCGTAGCTGTTCCGGCAGGGGCAGGCGTTTGATCCTGCCGACCAACCTCGGCATCACCAGGAGCAACTCCCGGACGGTGTCGTCCGTGGTGCCAGGCGTTGACATCCGTCCACCCTCCAAATACCTTTGCAGTCAAAGATGATTTGCGATCAAACTGGTTTACGGAGGATGGTATGCCCCACCTCAGCGTCCACGCGCTGGAGAGCGACCTGGCCGGTCGGGAAACCGCACTGATCGGGAAGTTGAGCGACGCCGTCGTCGCCGTCTACGGAGAATGGGCCCGGAGCATCGTGGTCGTGCGGTTGATCGGCCTGGCCGCCAACCGCTGGGGAATCGGCGGCGAACCGGCACAGGCGCCCTCGCCCAGCGTCACGTTCGGCATCCGGGAGGCCGCGTTCAGCCGACCCGACGCCGACGAGATCGTCACCCGCCTCGTCGCGGGCGTCACCGATGCCATCGTCGACGTACTGGGGGAACGGGTCCGAGCTGGCCTGACCGTCGAACTCGTCGGCACCCCGGCCGGGCGGACCGGCATCGGCGGAGTCGTCGTCACATCCTGACCGGCTGTTCGGCTCCGCCGGGCCGTTCCGCTCCGCCGGGCCGGTTGGCTCCTTCGGGGAGATTCAGTGAGCCGGGTCGACCGTCCGGGAGAAGATGTCCGCCTCCATCTCGGGCGTCATGCCCACCGAGCGATACAACCGGGCAGCCTCGGTCGGGTTGCTCAGGTCGACCCCGAGCCCGGCGTACGTCCGGCCCTTTGCCGCGTACCCGGTGAATGCCCGCCACAGCAGCGCGGCGCCGACCCCGCGCCGGCGGTGTTCACGCAGCACCCCCAGCCGCTTGATCCAGCCTTCGTTCTGCTCCAACGCCTGGTCGGCGGACTGCAACGCGCCGGCCGGCTGTCCGTCCACCTCGGCCACGAACCACTCGTCCCAGGTCACGCTGGGCAGCGCGGCGAGTTCCGCCCGCCAACGCTCGTAGGTGACGGTCCGGTGATCCGGGACGTCCCGGAAGGCGGCCTCCAGGATCGTGTGCAGCCGGCGAAGGTCGTCCTCGTCCGCCGGGTCCACGGTCCGGATCATGAGCCCGGCCGGCAGCGGGGGCGGTTCGGCCGGTAGGTCCGCGAGGGACCGCCGCATCCGGGCGTTCCGCTTCACGAAGGTGAACCCCGCGGCCTCCAGGATCGCGATCCAGGTGTGTTCCGAGGGGATCGCGCCGGCCCGGACGGTCATCCGGTCGTGCCCCAGCTCGACGGCCCGTTCGGCGATCCGGTCCAACTGGCGGTGCAGCAGCGGGGCCAGGGCCGGATGGCCGCCGTCCGGGTGCGCGTACACCTCGACGAATTCCTCCGGGCCGCCGTCGCCAGCCTCCAGGTAGGCCCAGCCGACGATCGTCCCGGCCGGGTCGATGGCCAGCCAGGAGTTCCGTTCCGGCTCCGCGCCGGGCGCGGTCAGCGCCTCTTGTACGTCGAAACTGGTGAATTCCGGTTGCCCGGTCGCCGCGATGCAGCTGGCCTGGACCACGGCGAGGATCGCGGCCAGGTCGTCGAGCCGAGGACGGCGGGTGGTCCAGCCGGCGGGGAGTTCCACACGGCACATTGAACCGGTCCAGGGCGTCGGCCGCCGCTGATTATCCGACAGCCGACCAGCCTTATCCGACAGCCGACCCGCCGCAACGCCAACCGGGGCGCGTTAATTAAGAAGGGGCCCTTGCTATACAAAAAGCGATAAGAAGGTGCCCTTCCTTACGTCTCGGCGTCGAGGGATTCGATGGCTGCCTCCACCTCGCCGGCTCGGCGGCGGGCGGCCGTGACGGCCCGCTCGGCGCCCTTGCGGGCAAGTTTGCGTCGGCCGAGTTCGCTCTCGGCCGCGACCCGCCGCCGTTCCAGCTCGGCGAGCTGTGCCACCGCCTCGGCCAGCTCGGCCGCACCGGACCGCTCGTCGGCCGTCGCCCGCCGCACCTCCGCCTCGGCCCGGTCCAGGTCCCGACGGGCCGTCGACAGCTCCCGGGTCAGCGCCCGGCGCTGCCGGGCCAGCTCGGCCGACCGGCGACGTTCCGCCGCGGCACGATCCCGGGCCGCCTGATCCTGCGCCCCGCGATCCTGCGCCCCGCGATCCTGCGCCGGCCGATCTCCGGCGGCGTGATCCTCCGCGGCCCGGTCCGCTGCCGTCCGGTCCGCTGCCGTCCGGTCCCCGGCCGTCCGGCGGGAGTTCCGCCCGGTGGCTGAGGGTCCCGATCCGGCAGTGCGGCCGGGTCTCTCGGGTTCGCCGGCCGCCGGCTCGGGGTCCCCGGTGACCAGTCGGAGTTGTGGCCGGGGCACCTCGCCGAAGCCCGCGTAGCTGGTGGCCCGCACCAGCCGGCCGGACCGGACCAGCTCGGCGGTGTCGACGTCGGACAGCGCCGCCGTGAGCGTCGCCTCGACCTCGGCCAGTGGCAGCTTCGCCGCGGCCACCCCCGGATCGGCCGCCACGGCCAGCGACCGGGCCTCGACGACGAGCGCGGCGACCACGTCCCGGCGGCGCGCGGACAGCTCCCGCAACTGCGCGCCGCGCAGGTCCCGCTGGGCCGAACGCAGTTCACCAGCCAGTTCGACCAGCTCACCGACCAGCTCGGGCCGGCGCAGCGCCAGCAGGTTCACCAGCCAGGCCGCCACGGTCGGCTTGCGCAGCCCGGCGATCTCCCGCGCGGTGGCCGGATCACCCGCGGCCCGGGCCGCGGCCACGGCCTCGGCCCGGGTGGCGACGAAGCGGTCCGGCGGGGCGGCGTAGAGCCGCTCGACCAGATCGGCGGGGACCTGCGGCATCGTCCGGCCGGCTCAGTCGGGCATGACCGAGCCGGGTTCCAGCCGGGCGTAATCGCAGCGCGCCAGCCGGGCCAGGTTCGCGTTGGTGAAGGTGAGCCCGGCCTCGTTGAGCAGGCCGTCGTGCAGCGCGTACGCCCGGCGCGGCGCGACCGCGCGGACGAAGTCCACCGCCTCGGAGAGCTTCAGCCAGGGCGCGTGGATGGGGACGAACAGGGTGTCGACCGGGGTGTCCTCGGGCGCCACCAGCGCGTCGCCGGGATGGTAGACCCGGTCACCCAGCAGATATCCCAGGTTCACCAGGCGCGGGATGTCCGGGTGGATGATCGCGTGCTGCCCGCCGTACGCCCGGACCGGCACACCCGCGGCGGTGAACGAGTCGCCGGCGGCGACCGGGGTGGCGTCCACGCCCGCACCGTCCAGCTTCGCCAGCACGCTGGGGTGCCCGTACGCGGCCAGTCCCGGCCGGCGCCCGGCCGCCGCGGTGATCGCGTCGACGTCCAGGTGGTCGGGGTGCTCGTGGGTGATGAGCACGGCGTCCGCGCCGTCCAACGCGGCCGGCTCGGCGAACAGGCCCGGGTCGACGACCAGCACCCCGCCGTCGTGCTCGATCCGCAGGCAGGCGTGGGCGTACTTGGTCAACCGCATCGTGCCTCCTCAGCAACTGGAATCCCGGCGCTACCGAATCGTGACGTCCTGGGCCGAGTCTGCCGGAACGGGAAGGCCGCCGCGAGCCGTCTGAGCCGACAACGAACACCGGACGAGGGAGGACATCATGCGGGGGACCAGCCGACGCCGGGTCGCGGCGCTGGGCGTTCTGGGACTGGCCGCGGCGCTGGTCGTCGGGGGCTGCGGTTCGGACGGGAACTCCAACTCGCAGGATTCGTCCGCGGTCGCACCGGCCGAGGGCGGCGCCGGCAAGGTGGGCAACGGCGCCAAGGCGGATGTCGGTGAGCAGCCCGCCGACGCCGGCGCAGGCGCGGGTCAGGTCGATCTCCGGGCGCCGCAGCGGGCGATCATCTACACCGGCTCGATGACCGTGCGGGTCAGGGACGACATCGACTCCGTGGCGGCCCGCGCCACCACGATCGTCACCGGCACCGGTGGCTATGTGGGCGGCGACCAGCGGTCCCGTGCCGGTGACGAGTCGCGGGCCACCCTGCAACTGCGGGTACCCGCCGAGCGGTTCCAACGGGTGGTCGACGACCTGGCCCGGCTGGGTGAGCCGGAGCGGCGGGAACTGAACACCCAGGACGTCACCGAGGAGACCGTCGACCTGGACGCCCGGATCACCACCCAGCGGGCCCGGGTGAGCAGTGGTCGACGCCTGCTGGCGCAGGCCAAGAGCCTGTCGGACCTCGTGACGCTGGAGAACGAGGTGGCCAAGCGGGAGTCGGACCTCGCGTCGCTGGAGGCCAAGCAGCGCCGGCTGGCCGACCTGACCGCGCTGTCCACCATCACGCTGGAACTGCTCAGCGCCCAGGCGGCCCCCGCGCACAAGGACGGCGACAGCGGGTTCCTGGCCGGCTTCGCCGGTGGCTGGTCGGCGTTGCGGACCCTGGGTGTGGTGGTGCTGACCGTGCTGGGCGCGCTGCTGCCGTTCGCGATCGCGCTCGGCCTGCCCGTACTGCTGGTCTGGTGGCTGGTCCGGCGCCGTCGCCGGAACGTGCCAGCCGCCCCGCTCGGGCCGGCCGCCCCGCTCGGGCCGACGGCCCCGCTCGTGCCGGCCGCCCGGACCCCCTCCCCCACCGAAACTCCCACCCCTGCCGAACCCTCCCGCTGATCCTCTTCTCGATCAAGGCGTCCGCGTCACCGGAAGCGTTTCCGGTGACGCGGACGCCTTGAACGAGGCGGCAGGGCTGGGCGGGGACAGCGGGTTGGGGTCAGGTCGCGGGCATGGCCTTCAGGGCCGTCATCACCAGCAGCCGGACGCCGGCGGTGATGGCCTGCTCGTCCACGTCGAAGGTGGCCCGGTGCAGGTCGGCGTTGGCCGTGGTGCGTCCGACACCCAGCCGGGCCAGGGCACCCGGGACGTACTCGAGGTACCAGGAGAAGTCCTCGCCGCCCATGCTCTGCGGTGTCTCCGCGATGCCGGCCTGACCCAGCGCGGCGGCCGTCGCGGCGGTGAGCACACCGATGGCGCGGGCGTCGTTGATCACCGGCGGGCGACCCCGGAGGTACTCGATGTCCACGGTGGCACCGGTGGGTGCGATGACATCCCGGACCACCTGGGCGACGATCTTGGGCGCCTGGTCCCAGGTGTCCCGGTCCAGCACCCGCAGCGTGCCCGAGGCGCTCGCCTCGGTGGGGATGACGTTGTACCGGGTGCCGGCCGTGGCATGGCCGAACACCAGCAGCAGGCCGCTGTTCGCCGGAACCCGGCGGCTGACCAGCGAGGGCACCTCGGTGACCAGCCGGCCCAGCGCGTCCACCAGGTCCACCGTCAGGTGTGGCCGGGCGGTGTGTCCCCCGGGACCGGTCAACTTCACGGTGACGTTGTCGGCCGCCGCCGTGATCGGACCCACCCGCAGTCCGACCTTGCCGACCGGCAGGCTCGGGTCACAGTGGACCGCGAAGATCTGGCTGACGTCCTCCAGCCCACCTGCCTCGATGACCTCCAGCGAGCCGCACGGCAGGATCTCCTCGGCCGGCTGGAAGATCAGCCGGACCCGGCCGGGGAGCTGGCCCCGTTCGGCGAGCCGGGCCAACAGCATGCCGACCCCGAGCAGCACCGTGGTGTGGACGTCGTGCCCGCAGGCGTGGCAGACCCCCTCGACCGTCGACCGGTACGGGACGTCCTTGGCGTCGGTGAGCGGCAGGGCGTCGATGTCGGCCCGCAGCGCCACCACCGGTCCGTCCGGGCGACCGTCGATGTCACAGATCACCCCGTTGCCCTTGGGTAGCAGCCGGGGCGAGAGGCCCGCCTGGGCCAGCTCGCGGGCGACCAGCGCGGCCGTCTCGAACTCCTGCCCGGACAGCTCGGGGTGGGCGTGGATGAAGCGACGGGTGGCGATCAGATCCGGTACCCGCAGCGCGAGTAGCTGATCAAGGTCGAGCGGCAGCGGCTGGGCGCCCGGCGGCGGTTCCGGCCAGGACGACGCCAGTGGACTGCTCATGGGCAGGGTCAACGCACTCGTCACGTCGCAATCTCGATTACTGGAGACGGAAGGATCATCGGGCACAACAGCAGACAGCCTAGACCTCCGACGGTGACGCTGCGCAACCTCGTTCCGGTAGCGGTCGGACCGCACAGCGTCACGTAAGCCCTGGTGGGTACGCTCGGAGGCGCGGGAAACAGCACGTGGCTCACGTTCTGGCGCCGACACCTGTCTCACACCTCCTACAAAGCGTAACCATATTGCCGGTCACGGGGGTCGCTCCGAGGCAAGGAACATCGGTACCGTCTGTCCGATTTCCGGCATCGTCCGGCAACAGCACGGACCAGCGGGACGACCTCGGTCCACTTCCGGCACCGTCGCACGACCTGGGTGGAAGATGCCGCACAGGGTGTCCGGGCCCGCTCGTTCCGCACCCTTGCCGAATCACCGGTTTGGCGTACCCGCAAACCACCCCGGCACACCCGACTGGCCGCCGCGGGGTGTCCGGGCCGGATCAGACCGGCCCGATCAGGACCGGTCGGGTCAGGACCGGCCCGGTCAGGACCGGTCGGGTCAGGACCGGCCGGGTCAGAACTGGTCGGTGGGCCGGTACGTCCCCCAGGTCTCGCGCAGCGTCCCGCACACCTCACCCACGGTCGCCCGGGCGCGCAGCGCCGCCTTCATCGGGTACAGCACGTTGTCCCGGCCCTCGGCCGCCGACCGCAGTTCGGCCAGGGCCCGCCGGACGGCCTCGGCGTCCCGCTCGGAGCGCAGCCGGGCCAGCCGCTCGGCCTGGGCCGCCTCGATCGTCGGGTCGACCCGCAGCGGCTCGTACGGCTCGTCGGTGTCGACGGTGAACCGGTTGAGGCCGACCACCACCCGCTCGCCGGAATCGATCTCCTGGGCCACCCGGTACGCCGAGGTCTCGATCTCCCGCTTCTGGAAGCCGGCCTCGATCGCCTCGACTGCCGAGCCGTACCCGGCGACCCGGTCCAGCAGCTCCCGCACCCCGGCCTCGATCTCGTCGGTCATCGCCTCCACCACGTACGACCCGGCGAACGGGTCGACCGTGGCCGTGAGGTCTGTCTCGTACGCGAGCACCTGCTGGGTCCGCAGCGCGAGCCGGGCCGCCTTCTCGGTGGGCAGCGCGATGGCCTCGTCGAAGCTGTTCGTGTGCAACGACTGGGTGCCGCCGAGCACCGCGCCGAGCCCCTGTACCGCGACCCGGACGAGGTTCACCTCCGGCTGCTGGGCGGTCAACTGCACGCCCGCGGTCTGGGTGTGGAAGCGCAGCATCCAGGATTTCGGATCGGTGGCGCCGAACTCGTCCCGCATCAGGTGGGCCCAGATCCGCCGGGCCGCCCGGAACTTCGCCACCTCCTCCAGCAACGTCGTACGGGCCACGAAGAAGAACGACAGTCGCGGCGCGAAATCGTCGATGGCGAGGCCCGCGGCGAGCGCCGTGCGGACGTATTCGATCCCGTTGGCCAGGGTGAATGCGATCTCCTGCACGGGCGTCGCGCCGGCCTCGGCCATGTGGTAGCCGGAAATGGAGATGGTGTTCCACTTCGGCACCTCCTTGCGGCAGTACGCGAAGGTGTCGGCCACCAGCCGCAGCGAGGGTTTCGGCGGGAAGATGTACGTCCCCCGGGCGATGTACTCCTTCAGGATGTCGTTCTGGATCGTGCCCTTCAGCGCCGTACCGGGCACCCCGGACTCCTCGGCCACGAGCTGGTAGAGCAGCAGCAGCAGCGAGCCCGGCGCGTTGATCGTCATCGAGGTGGAGACCTGGTCCAGGGGGATGCCGTCGAACAGCAGCCGCATGTCGTCGATGGAGTCGATCGCCACGCCCACCTTGCCGACCTCGCCGTGCGCGATCGGGTCGTCCGAGTCGTACCCCATCTGGGTGGGCAGGTCGAAGGCGACCGACAGGCCCATGGTGCCGGCCCGCAGGAGCTGGTGGTAGCGCGCGTTCGACTCGGTGGCGGTGCCGAAGCCGGCGTACTGGCGCATCGTCCACGGCCGGGAGGTGTACATGGTCGGGTAGACGCCCCGGGTGTACGGGAACTCACCCGGGCCACCGAGCCGGTCGGCCAGTCCGGGTGACACGTCCTCCGCGCCGTACACCGGCTCGATGGGGAAACCGGACTCACTTAACGGCCGTTCGCTCATCTCCGGATGGTATGACCTGCCGGGGAACGACCGGTCGTGGGATCCGCCACGCCCGGGGCCCACACACCCGGCGGAGGCACCGGGCCCGGTCCCTCCGCCGTGGCGCCCGGAACCGCGACCGGGAGGCGCAACCGAGGGTACGGATGACGGGCGAGGCGTCACCCGACCGTGACACCCGCGACCGCGCCGGGTGGCGGTACCGACACTTTCCGCGTTGTTTTCTGGAAACCGGGTGGGGGCGACTTTTGCTCGCGGGTACGGACCGCGCAAGATAGGGAGGTTGTGTCCCAGCCCCTCCGATTTTCCGGTGGCTCTCCTGTGACTCAGATCCCGACGTGGAACAGCCCTTCGGCCAATCCTCTCAGCGGACGTACGGCACCCGGCACCACAATCGGGGGCCGCTACGCGCTGCGTGCGGCCGTCGGCCACGGTGGCATGGGAACAGTCTGGCGGGCCGCCGACACCCTGCTGCGGCGTGACGTCGCGGTCAAGGAGGTCGTCCTGCCGCCGGGCCTGGCGCCCAGCGACCGGGACGCCATGTACGAGCGCACCCTGCGGGAGGCTCGGGCCGCCGCCGCGTTGCAGCATCCGGCGGTCGTCCAGGTCTACGACGTGGTACACGAGGCCGGCCGGCCGTGGATCGTGATGGAACTGCTGGACGCCCGCAGCCTGGCCGACATGGTCATCGAGGACGGGCCGCTGGCACCGCGGGCGGTCGCCAAGATCGGCATCGCCCTGCTGGGCGCGCTGGAGGTGGCGCACGCGATCGGCGTGCTGCACCGGGACGTGAAGCCGGCCAACGTGCTGATCTGCGCCGACGGCCGGTGCGTGCTCACCGACTTCGGGGTGGCCCGGATGCCCACCGACGTCCAGCTCACCACCCCCGGCATGGTCCTCGGCTCGCCACACTTCATCAGCCCGGAACGGGCCATGGGCCAGGAGTTCGGGCCGCCCAGCGACCTGTTCTCGCTCGGCGTCACGCTCTACACGGCGGTGGAGGGACGGCCGCCGTTCGACAAGGGTGACCCGATCGAGACCATGCACGCCGTGGTCGAGGACCCGCCCGCGCCCCCGGTCCGGTCCGGCCCGCTGGCCCGGGTGCTGTCCGGGCTGCTGGAGAAGGATCCCGCCCGTCGGCTCGACGTCGCGGACTCCCGCGCCATGCTGCGCGAACTGCTCGCCGGCCCACTGGCCAGCAGGGCCAGCGGGCACACGGTGACCGACCCGTACGCGGTGGTGTCGAGCGCCGTCACCGCCGCCCGTCCGCCGGCCGACACGCCCACGCCCAGTGGTCAGATCGGGGGGCGGGCGATGCTCGCCCCCGGCGAGTCGCTCACCGACCGGCTGGCGGCGCTGCGCCGCTCCGGCGGCAAGGCGGCGGGCGGCATCGCGGCCGGCGCGGCGGGCGGCGTCCCGGGCGGCACGGCCGGCGGCGCGTCGCCGGCCACCGCTGGTGCCCGGGGGTCGGCCGCCGGTGGCGCCAACCGGGACGCCGCCGGCCTGACCACCACTGCCCTACCGGCCGCCGGCACCGCCGCCCGGACCACCAGCGCAGCGGCGGGGTCGGGTTGGGACCAGGCCACCGGCCAGGTACCCGGGTCCGCCGACTCGGCGGCCGACCGGACGGTACCGGTCAACGCGGGCGGCTGGTCCGGCGGCGGACCGGCCGATCGGACCGCGCCGATCCCCAGCAGTTGGGCGGCGGCCGGCGCCCCGGACCGGACCGCCGTGGCCGGTCCGCTGCCCGGTGCCGGCGCCCCGGGCTGGTCCTCGAACGGTCCGGCCTGGTCCGGCGCCGCCCCGACCGGCACGGTGTGGGGCGGCGGATCCCCCGCCCCGAAGACCGGGTCCGGGCTGCGGAGCAAGGGCGTCGAACTGATCGGCGTGGTACGCGCCTGGCCGCGCAAGATCCAGCTCGCCGCGGCCGGCGGCGTGGCCCTGGTGCTGCTGCTGGGCATCGTGGCCCTGTGGCCGGACGGCGACAAGCCCCCGCCGGTCCCCCAGGCCGGCGGGCCGACGGGCGCCGCCGAACCGGCCTTCGAAACGCAGCACTACCAGGACCGGGGCCTGTCGGTGAACGTACCGAAGGGCTGGACCCGGACCGCCGCCGGGGTGTGGGTCGACTACACCGACCCGCAGGACAAGGGCCGCAAGGTCCGGATCCTGGTGGAGGACTTCCGGAACGTCTCGGTGGACCACTGGGCGCAGGTCGCCGAGGGCAACCTGAAGAAGCCGACGTCGAAGTCGTGCCCCAAGCCGTACACCCGGGTGGACCTGACCGAGACCGAGCTGGCCGGGGAGACGGCCGCGCAGCTCGAATACACCTGCGGCGACGGTGACACCAAGCGGCACGGCGTGTGGCGCGGGTTGGCCAAGAACGACAAGATCTACTCGTTCTACCTCACCACCACCGACACGACCTTCGCGGACAGCAAACCGATCTTCGAGGAGATGGTCCGTTCCTTCCAGTTGGTGAACTCCTGACCGGTTCCACCTGGCCAGATCACGGGTTCCACCCGGCCGGATCACCGGGGCGAGCCGGGCCCTCGGGCCGTTCCCGTGCTATCAACAACCGCATGACGGCGGAGACCAACGAGATCGACGAGCTGCTCGACCAGGCCACGACCTGGCTGGTCGAGGATCCCGACCCGGCCACCCGGACCGAGTTGGAGGGGCTGATCGCCGCGCTGCCCGACAGCCGGCCGGAGCTGGCCGACCGGTTCGCCGGGCCACTGACCTTCGGCACGGCCGGGCTGCGCGGACCGTTGCGCGCCGGCCCCAACGGGATGAACCTCGCCGTGGTCACCCGGGCCGCCGCCGGGCTCGTCGGCTGGCTCGCCGACCGGGCCGCCCAGGGACCCCTCGTCATCGGGTACGACGCCCGGCACGGCTCGCGGGAGTTCGCCGAGCGGACCGCCCGGGTGGCCACCGGTGCCGGCCGACCGGCCCTGCTGCTGCCCCGGCCACTGCCCACGCCGGTGCTGGCGTACGCGGTCCGGGCCCTGGACGCCGCCGCCGGGGTGATGGTCACGGCCAGCCACAATCCGCCGCAGGACAACGGGTACAAGGTCTACCTCGGCGCCGAGCTGGGCGGGTCGCGAGGGGCCGGCGCCCAGATCGTGCCGCCGGCCGACGCGGAGATCGAGGCCGCGATCCGCGCCGTCGGGCCACTCACCGAGGTGCCGCTGGGCGAGCCGGGTGAGCTGCTGGGCACCGGGATCGTCACCGGATATGTCGAGCGGGCCGCGACCGTGGTGGCGCCCGGCGGGCCGCGCGCGCTGTCCGTGGCGTACACCCCGCTGCACGGCGTCGGCGCCCCGGTGCTGGCGGCGGCCTTCGTCGCCGCCGGTTTCCGGGCGCCGGACGTGGTGGACGAGCAGGCCGATCCCGATCCCGACTTCCCGACCGTGGCGTTCCCCAACCCGGAGGAACCGGGCGCCACCGACCTGCTCATCACGCTGGCCGAGGCGACCGGCGCCGACATCGCGATCGCCAACGATCCGGACGCCGACCGGTGTGCCGTCGCCATCCCCGGGACCGCCGACCCCGACCCCGACGCGTCCGGGCCGCGCTGGCGGATGCTGCGCGGTGACGAGGTGGGCGTCCTGCTGGCCGACCACCTGACGCGCCGGGGCGTACGCGGGCTGTACGCCACCACCATCGTCTCCTCGTCGCTGCTGCGGGCGCTGTGCGCGGCCCGGGAGGTGCCGTACGACGAGACGCTCACCGGATTCAAGTGGATCGTCCGGGCCGGCGGCTCAGCCGGACCCGGCGGCTCGGAGCCGCTGGTGTTCGGCTACGAGGAGGCGCTCGGTTACTGCGTGGCGCCCGAGCTGGTCCGGGACAAGGACGGCATCACGGCCGCGCTGCTGATCGCTGAGCTGGCCGCCGAGCTGCGCGCCGAGGGGCGCAGCCTGGCCGACCGGCTGGACGAGCTGGCCACCGAGTTCGGCGTCCACCAGACCGACCAGCTCTCGGTACGGGTCGACGACCTGCGGGAGATCGCCGAGGCGATGACCCGGATCCGGACGGTCACCCCCGACACGCTGCTCGGGACGCCGGTCACCGCCGTCGAGGACCTGCTGCCCGGGGCGGACGTGCTGATCCTGCGTACCCGGACCGCCCGGGTGGTGATCCGGCCGTCCGGCACCGAGCCGAAGCTCAAGGCGTACCTGGAGGTGGTGGAGCCGGTCACGGACGGCGACCTTCCGGCGGCCCGGACCCGCGCGGCGACCGCCGTGGCCACCCTGCGCACGGAGGTCGCCACCGCCCTCGGCCGGTAAGGAAGGGCACCTTGTTATCGCTTTTCGTATAGCAGGGGTCCCCTGTTAACGGCGCTGGCGCTCGCGCGACCGGCGAGGGCCGCCGCCGTTCGGTCCGGCGCCGGCCGGCAAGCCGCTGCCGTTCGGTTACGCTCGGCTACCAAGGGCGGCGTCGATGGCTCGGGTGAGCGCCTCGACCACCAGCGCGACCGACGGGCGCACGTTGGAGTCGTCCAGGCTCGCCGCGCCGCCGAAGCCGGCCCCCGCGGCGATCTCCGCCAACCGCCGGCGTACGTCGGCGGCCGCCGGGCCGTCCAGGCCGAGCCGGGGTTCCATCCGGACCGCCGCCACCAGGGTGGCCAGTGCCGCCGTCCGCTCGTCCGGCACCTGTTCGCCGGTGAGTACGGCGGCCAGCCGGTGCCGGATCTCCGCCTCGACCGAGGCGTCGACCGACGGATAGCGATGGACGTGTACGAAGCCTTCCATCGCGGTCTCGTCCACGTCCCGCATCACGCCCTGACCGCACAGGTCGGCCAGGATCCGGTCGCGCAGCCCGTGCCGCAGCCGCTGCACCCAGGAGGCCGGGGTGTGCGGGGTGTCGGCCGTGACCCGGGCCAGGATCTCGTCGGCGATCGGCTCGCCGGTCGGGGTCGGGTCGGTCACCACTATCGATCCGTCGTCGAAGGCGATCCGGTTCGCCAGGGCCAGGTCCACCAGCACCGCCGCGGCCATCCCCAGGTCCAGCCCGATGCGCGATCCGACCGCCTTGCCGGACTTGTCGTCATAGGCGAGCAGCAGCAGCTCTTCGGCCAGCGCAACAGCAGTCATGGCCCGGAACGCTAGCCGCTCCACGCACGTCGCGCATGCGGCCCGCCGACCCGTCCCCGGGTCGGGCCCGGGTCGGGCCCGGGTCGGGCCCGGGTCGGGCCCGGGTCGGGCCCGGGTCGGGCCCGCAGGGCGCCGGGTCGAGCCCCATAGGGTGGTCGGGTGCGGGCCATCATCGCCACCCTCGGCTACGTCCTGTCCCCGGACCATCGCAAGGTGCTGCTGCTGCGCCGGGACCGCCGTCCCGACGACCTGCACTTCGGCTACCACAACGGGCTGGGCGGCAAGCTCGAACCGGGCGAGGACGTGATGGCCGGGATGCGCCGCGAGATCCGCGAGGAGTCCGGCCTTGAGGCCCGTACGCTGGAACTCGCCGGCACGATCTCCTGGCCCGGCTTCGGACGGGACGGCGAGAACTGGTTCGGCTTCATCTTCCGGATCCCGCAGTGGTCCGGCCAGCCGTACGCGGAATGCCCGGAGGGCACCCTGATCTGGACCGACCTCGCGGACGTGCTGGCGGGTCGGGTCGCGATGTGGCCGAGCGACCGGCACTTCCTGCCGTTGGTCTTCGCCGAACGCCCGACCGTGTTCCACGGCGTCATCCCGTTCGCCCACGGAGTGGCCCTCGACTGGCACTACACAACAACTTGATCCCGCCAACAGACTCCCCCCCCCACGGATTCCCCCCGCCCGCCCGGCTCCACACCCCGGTTGATCATGAAGTTAGCGGGCGGATTGGAGATCAATCCGTCCGCTAACTTCATGATCAACCGGG
>NZ_JBTIXF010000090.1:0-19962 GCF_055793945.1 Plantactinospora sp. A48
AGAAACTTTCAGCACGCAAGGAGGCTACGGGTTTGGTCTGGGGGAATCCAAAAAAAAAACCCAAGAGGGTAGACAAGGGGTGGGGTTTCGTGGTGGGGACCCCCACGGGAACACCCCGACACACCGCCGCAGACCGCCTGAGCCGAGCACCCCTGAGGAGTCCGTACGTGACCACCGTCGAGTCGCAGCACACCCAGCCGGGTGCGCTGACCCGTGGCTGGCGCGCGTTCCGCCGGTGGCGGCGGTCCCGGCCATTCTGGGGCGGGCTCTTCCTGCTGCTGTCCGGCGTGGAGATCTTCGCGAGCACCCAGGCGAGCCTTGCCGACATGAAGGTGCATACCGGGCCGACCGGCTACCTCTCCTGGCTGATCCCCACCATCCTGGCCTCCTGTGGACTGCTGCTGTGGTTCACCCCGCAGCAGCGGATGTTCTACGCCATCGTCGGCACGCTGACGGCGATCTACTCGCTGATCGCCGTGAACCTCGGCGGCTGGGGCCTCGGGATGTTGCTCGGCATGATCGGTGGCGCTCTCGGGTTCGCCTGGGCCCCGCGACCGGTCCCCGAGCCCGTCGACCCGGTACCCGCGCCTGACCTGCCGTTGGACGACGATCCGGGCATTGACGTCCTGGACACGGACACCCCGGGCGCGGCGGCCCCTGTCCTGGCCGACCCGGCCTCGACCGGTCCGGGCCAGGCGCCGGTCAGCGGCGGGGACCTGCTCAACGACACCCTGCCGCGACCCCGGAACCCGCTGCGTGAGCCGCCGGCCGGTCGTCATGCCGAGCCCGTCGAACCCACCGCACCCGAGGATCGCGGCCGGCCCGGTCCCGGCGGGCTGTTCGCGGCGCTCCTGGTGGCCGGCAGTCTCGTCACGACCGGGACGGTGCTCCTGCACCAGGCCGGACCGGCCGATGCCGCGCCATGCCGGACCAGCACGACGGCGCCACCGACACCGACGGGCCACCCGGGTTCACCGACCCCCACCCCCGACGGGAGTTCCACGGCGACCCCGGCACCGAGCCAGTCGGCCCAGAAATCAGGCAACATCCTGACCGGCATCGTGGACGGCATCGGTGACCTGCTCGGAATCGGTTCGGATCAGCAGGCCGATCCGGCTCCGCCAGCCACCGCCACGCCCAGCCCCGCGGCGCCGCCGGCCCCGGCGCCGGGCCAGACGCCCGGTGTCGGCGTCCCCGGGCGTCCCGCAGGGCCGGGAACGACACCCTGCCGGCGACCGGGCGCCCAGCCCAGTGGCTCGGCCAAGGGGCCGGTCGTGCTCACCGAAGCTGACCCCGACGCCCCGGTCGCGGCCAACAAACCGTCCCGGCTTACCGGCTCGAGCCTGAAGATGTCGAAGCTCAGGTACGAGGGCATCGTCCGGGACTTCATGACGGAGGACGGCCCGCAGCCGGTGCTCAAGTTCACGATGAGCGAGGCGGTCACCGACGATTTCGCGTTGCAGATCCAGGACGCCAAGCCGGCGCTGCGCTACGAGACGAAGCGACTCATCGCCTCCGGCGATGTCGTCTTCTACACCACCCGGTTCGTGGGCTGGCTCGGGCCGATCAAGCTCACCCTCACCCCCGAATCGCCGCTGCCGCCGGACGGGATCGCCCTCTCGCTGCCGATTCCGATCACCTTTACCAAGCCCGACGTGCAGCTTTCGCTCATCACCTGCGACATTCTCAAGGTTGACCCGAAGATCGGTCCGCTCACGGCTCGGCTGGCCTGATCGCGACGCCCCGACTGGCCGGGCCAGCCTGATCGCGACGGCCCGACTGGCCGGACCAGCCTGATCGCGACGGTCCACGAGTCGGCGCCGCGTCCCACCGCGCGGCACCGGCCCGTGGACCGTCGCGGCGCGTCAGAGCCGGGCGAGTGCGGCCCGGAACGGATCCAGACCGATCGAGCCCAGGTCGAGCGCCTGCCGGTGGAACTCCTTCAGGTCGAAGTCGGCACCACGTCGGGCCTTGACCTCGTCCCGCGCCTGGAGCCAGATCCGCTCGCCGACCTTGTACGACGGCGCCTGACCGGGCCAGCCCAGGTAGCGATTCAGCTCGTACCGCAGGTTCTCGTCCGGCACTCGGCAGTGCGCCCGCATGAACTCCCAGCCCAGCTCGGGTGTCCAGCGCTCGCCGGGATGGAAACCGAACGGGTTGTCCCGGGGAATCTCCAACTCCAGGTGCATGCCGATGTCCACGATCACCCGGGCAGCGCGGAAGGCCTGGCTGTCGAGCATCCCGAGCTTGTCACCCGGGTCTTCCAGGTAGCCCAGCTCGTCCATCAGACGCTCCGCGTAGAGCGCCCAGCCCTCGCCGTGCCCGGAGACCCAGCAGAGCAGCCGTTGCCAGCGGTTGAGCAGTTCCGCCCGGACGGCGGTCTGGGCGACCTGGAGATGGTGCCCCGGAACTCCCTCGTGGAAGACCGTGGTCACCTCACGCCAGGTGGAGAACTCCGTGATGCCCTGCGGCACCGCCCACCACATCCGGCCGGGACGGGAGAAGTCCTCGCTCGGGCCGGTGTAGTAGATCGCGCCGTCGCTGGTCGGCGCCAGGCAGCACTCGATCCGCCGGACCTGCTCCGGGATGTCGAAGTGGCTGCCGTGCAGTTCGGCGATCGACTTGTCCGCCAGTGCCTGCATCCAGTCGCGGAACGCCTCCTTGCCCTGGATCGTCCGCGCCGGGTCGGCGTCCAGCGCCGCCACGGCCTCGTCGATGCCCGCGCCGGTCCCGGCGATCCGCGCGGCCACCCCGCGCATCTCGCCCTCCAACCGGGCCAGCTCCGCGAAACCCCAGGCGTACGTCTCGTCCAGGTCCACCCGGGCGCCCAGGAAATACTGCGAGGCCAGCTCGTAGTGCTCTCGGCCAACCGCCTGCTTGTCCCGACCCCGTGGCGCCAGCTCCTCCCGCAGGAACTGGCCGAACCGGGCCGTCGCCGCGGTGGCGGCAGCCGCGCCGCGGCGCAGGTCGGCCTCGATCGCGCCGTCGGCGGCCAGCCGCTCCACCAGCCCGTGGAAGAAGTTGTCCGCCGCCGGGTCGATCCAGATGTCGCACTGCTTGGCCACCTCGAGCAGCTGCGCCCGGGAGCTGATGTGCCCGGCGTCGGCGGCCTCGCGCAGGGTGGTCTGGTAGTCCTCCAGCGCGGCGCCGAACTTGTTCAGCCGGGCGGCGATGTTGACCACCGCCGCCTCGCCCTCGGTCGGCATCAGGTCGAACACCGACCGCAGCTCGTGCAGGCCACTGGTGATCACGCTGACCTGGCTGGTGTCCACGGCCGCGTCGTGCAGCGCCAGTTCCAGTCCGAGCCGTTCACGCATGGACTCCTGCGCCACGCGCTCGTGCTCCGATTCCGGCTCGACGGCGTCCAGCGCCGTGAGCGTCTGCCGGACCAGATCGGCCCGTCCGGCGTAGCCCGCCGGTGACAAATCGTCGAGTTGGTCGTCATGGCCGTCGATGCCGACGTACGTGGCGCCGGTGGGGCTCAGCCGCGCCCAGTCGGTGACGTACCGGTTGGCGATGTCGTCGATTCTTCCCACGGGCCGACCCTACGCGAGGTGGTGACCGAACCGCCTGTTAGTTGTCGTCCCGCTGGCCGCCCTTCCGCTGGTGTGCCGCCGGACACACCAGCCGAAATCCGCGCGAGTTTGTCGGACCCATGGACCAGAGTGTCAGGGGTGAACGCCGCAATCGCTCCTTCCAAGGTCGACCTCCGTCGTTGGCTTCCCGGCTTCCTCGTACTGGCCGCTATCTGGGGTTGCAGCTTCCTGTTCATCAAGGTCGGGGTGCGGGAACTGCACCCGCTCTACGTGACCCTCGGCCGGGTCGCCACCGGTGCCCTGACCCTGCTGGTGGTGCTGGCCGTGCTCCGCGACCGGCTGCCCCGGGACCCGGGCCTGTGGCTGCACATGGTGGTGGTCGGCGGGGTCGGCGTGGCCATCCCGTTCACCCTCTTCGGCTACGGCGAACAGCGGGTCTCCTCGTCGCTGGCCGGAATCTGGAACGCCACCACGCCGCTCGTGGTGCTGCCGTTGGCCGTCCTCGTCTTCCGCACCGAGCGGATGACCGCCCGGCGGGCCACCGGGATGGTCCTGGGTTTCCTCGGCGTGCTCTTCGTGCTCGGCGTGTGGCAAGGGGTCGGCGGATCACACCTCACCGGCCAACTGATGTGTCTCGGCGCCGCGAGCTGCTACGGCCTGGCCATCCCGTACCAGAAGCGGTTTGTCGCGGGGCGGCCCGAGTCGGGCCTGGCGCTGGCCACGGCCCAGTTGCTGGTGGCGACCGTGCTGCTCGCGGTGGTCGCGCCGATCGCGGTGGGACCACCGCCGGCGCTCACCCGGCTGTCCCTGCCGGTGGTGGCCAGCGTGCTGGCGCTGGGCGCGTTGGGCACCGGGCTGGCCTTCGTGATCAACATGCGCAACATCCGGCTGGTCGGCGCCAGCACCGCCTCGATGGT
The DNA here is from genome assembly GCF_055793945.1 of Plantactinospora sp. A48. NCBI lineage: Bacteria > Bacillati > Actinomycetota > Actinomycetes > Micromonosporales > Micromonosporaceae > Plantactinospora > Plantactinospora sp. A48. Next base: position 4,454 of record NZ_JBTIXF010000090.1, read on the forward strand.
CACCTATCTGATCCCGGTGTTCGCGGTGGCGATCGGCGTCCTCGCGCTGCACGAGCATCTCAGCTGGTACCAGCCGGTCGGGGCCGCATTCGTACTGGCCGGGGTCGCGGTGGCGCAGGAGCGGCGCCGGCCGGCCAGTGGGCCGGCCACCGCGGCCGCGCCGGTCGTGGCCGACCAGCTCGCCGCCTCGGACCTCACCGATCGTGCGAACGGGTCCAGTCCAGCAACTCCGCAGCGGGCAGCGTGTTGACCACCAGTTCCGGTCCGACACCGCACCGGGCCGCGCGCTCGCAGCCGAACCGCTGCCAGTCGAGCTGACCGGGCGCATGGGCGTCGGTGTTCACGGCGAACCGGCAGCCCGCCTCGACGGCGAGGCGGATCAGCCGCTTCGGTGGATCCTGACGTTCCGGCCGAGAGTTGATCTCAACGGCCTTGTCGTGCTCGGCGCAGGCCGCGAAGACGGCGTCCGCGTCGAACTCGCTCGGCTTACGGGTCCGGGCCCGGTGCCCCCGATCGCCGGGTCCGGTCACGCCCGGCGGTCGGGAGGCGACCATCCGGCCCGTGCAGTGGCCCAGGATGTCCAGGTGCGGGTTGGTGACCGCGGCCACCATCCGGCGGGTCATCCGGGCGCGGTCGTCGTTCAACCCGCTGTGTACGGAACCGACCACGACGTCGAGCCGGGCCAGCAGATCGTCGCGCTGGTCGAGCGATCCGTCGGCGAGGATGTCCACCTCGATCCCGGTGAGGATCCGGAACCCCGCCGGAAGCTGGTCGTTCACGGCGGCCACCAGGTCCAGTTGCCGGCGCAGCCGGTCCGCGGTGAGGCCCCGAGCCACCTTGAGCCGCGGCGAATGATCGGTCAGTACCAGGTACTCGTGACCCAGCTCGACCGCCGCCAGCGCCATCTCCTCGATCGGCGACCCACCGTCAGACCAGTCCGAGTGGGTGTGGCAGTCGCCCCGCAGCGCCTCGCGCAGCCGGGTCGCCGCCTCGTCCAGATCGATCCCCTCGGTCGCCTCCAGCCGGCGCAGATAGACCGGTTCCTCGCCCCGCAGCGACTCGGCCACGGTCCGGGCGGTGACCTCCCCGACCCCGGACAGCTCGGTCAGGGTGCCGGCCTCGGCCCGGGTCACCAGCTCGGCCTCGGTCAGCCCGGCGAGAGTCTTCGCGGCGGTACGGAAGGCGCGTACCCGGTAGGTCGCCTCGTTGGCCCGCTCCAGCAGGAAGGCGATCCGGCGCAGGTCGGCGAGCGCGTCCCGTGCGGTCATGTCAGTCACCGTAGCCCGGTCACGGCGCGGCCGGGCAGCCGTTCTTCCGCTTCCAGGAGGCCACCTCGGCGGCCGGGGAGCGGTTGACCCCCTTGTGCCAGGCGTCGAGATAGGACCACGGCCAGACCTCGCCCCGGCGGATCCACCAGTCAGCCGTCCGCCCGCACAGCGGTGAGATCCCGAAATGCAGATGGCAGACGTTGCTCGCGTTTCCGGTCCGGCCGACGGCGCCGAGCGACTGACCAGCGCGTACCCGGGTGCCGGCGGTAAGGCCGGCGGCCACCTTGGACAGGTGCGAGCCGTAGTACCGCACGCCGTCGTCACCGAGCAGCGACACCGACTTGCCGCCGTTGAACGGGCCCTGGGGACCGTCCTTGTCGAACTTGTCCACCAGGCTGATCTCAAGGACCGTTCCGGAGGTCACCGCCACCACCGGCGAACCGCAGGCGGCGAAGATGTCGGTCGCCCGGTAGTCGTGGTGGGTCCGGTGGTAGTCGACGTTCCCGGTCCGCACGGGGAACTCGTACCGCGCCGGCGCGGCGGGCGTGGCGACCGAGCCGGACGGCCGGGCCGAGCTGGTCGGGCGGGGTGTGCCGGACGGGGTGGGCGCCGGCGCGCTCCCCGATCCCGCGTCGCCGGTCTGCCACACCGCCGACGGCCCGGCACTCGCCGTCGAACCCGTCCGATCCGGCGCGCCGCACCCCGCAACGAGGCCGGCGACCACCAGCGTCGCCGCCGTACCCGCCAGCCGGCCGAACCGGCGACGGTCATCGCGTCCAGAAGGCATTGGGTCATCCTGGCAGAGTCGACGTCGGGCTGCCCGACCGACCGCTGTCAGCGCCGTCCTGGGCGTCCAGCACGCGCACCTGGGTAGGCTGCCGGGAGACGGACGATGTCAGCGAGGGAGTCGGCGATGGGTCAGCCATCCGGGCCGGGCGCGGTCGACCCGGCGTTCCGGTCGGTCACGCCGCCGACGTACCCGGGCGGTCCGTACCCCGGTGGTCCGTACCCGGGCAATCCGCCGCCGGTGGCGCCGCTCTCGCCGTCGGGGCTGTTCCCCTCCGGACCCGCGTCGAGCGAACCGGGCCGGCCGACCTACCGGGAACCCCATCGGGTACGCGGCGGCGCGCTCGCCGCCGCGGCGGCCGTGACGGTGGTCTGGCTGCTGGTTTTCGGGCTGCTGGGCCGCAGCCTGGCCGGCTACGTGTGGTGGACGGTGCTGGCCGGCGGTGCGGCCTGGCTGGTGGCGTTGCTGCTCACCCGCCAGGGCGACCGGGGCGTGGCCGCCGGGATCGCCATGGTCACCGCCGTCGGTTGGAGCGTGGCCACCGTCGCCGTCGCGGTGCGGTGGTTCGAGACCGGGGACTGGCCGCTCTGGTAGCCGTCGGTACGACGGCGATCACGCAAGGTACCAGCCCAAATCGGGCCTTGACGAACCCCGGATAAGTGGGCACGCTCCCGGAATGCCCTCGACTCAGCCACGGCTCGATCCCGAGCGGAGCCGTCGCCGACTGCAACTCCTCGCCGAGATCGCTGGCTCGAAGCGGGTCCAGGACCGTGAACGGCCGCGCCGCGCCCGGTACCAGCGATTGCAGGAGCTGATCGCGACGCGGCGCCGGCTCGCGGGTTGACCTGAACCGGCACACCCGCCCGTTCCACCAGCGGCGCACGGCCGCGCGACCGGGCCCGCCGGATCGGCGGTCGCGTCGGGGCGTTGCGTGGGAGCTTCTCAAGCCGACCGACTACCGTCACGGCTGACAACCCATCAGCACCGTCACGAGTGACGGCCTTTCGACGTTGTGCGGTTGATCGCCGCTGGAAATTTGGGGGGACCGTGTCGTACTTCGCCGCAGGTGTGGCGCGTGGCGAGACCGGGTGGACCGCAGCCGAAGTCGATCTGACCGGCGCCGCTGACCTCGACGAGGTGGCCGAGCGGCTGCGGGACGTGGACCCGGACGCCGAACTGTCGCTGCTGTTCGTGGAATCCGACGACACCTATCTGGCCGCGCTACGCCTCGACGACGGGGAGGACCTGCGGGTCTTCGGCTCGGACTCGGCATTCGCGGAGGAGTCCCGGATCGGGGCGCTACTGGTCGGCGACATCAAAGGGCCCGCCCTGGAGATCGACTCGGTCGCTGAGCCGGCCGAGGCGGACGACGAGGACGGGGAAGTCGCCGAAGACCAACCGGAGAAACCCGCCGCCGACCCGGACGCCGACCCGATAGGCGACGCCGACCTCCTCGCCGACCTCGGCATCCCGGCCAACCGACTGCTGACCCTGTGTGCCCGGGAAGGGATGCTGCCCGCCGACGTGGTGGCCGAGATCTGCCAGACGCTCGGCTGCGGCGACGAGGTGGAAGAACTACGCGAGGCGTGAGCTACCGCTCCGCGCGGCAGCACCGGCACGAGACCTGGATGCGGCGCGCGCTAGAGGTCGCGACCGGCCCGGTCGAACTCGCCAGCGCAGCCGGCACCGCCGGCCCGGCTGGCCTCGCTGACACCGCCGGTCCGGCCACGCCGGGTACGCGGGTCGATGCGATCGAGGACGTGCCGGTCGGCGCGGTGCTCTACGGGCCAGACGGAGCTGAGATCGCCACCGGCCGCAACGAGCGGGAGCGGAGCGGCGACCCGACGGCACACGCCGAGATCCTCGCGCTGCGCCGTGCCGCCGCCACCACCGGCGCCTGGCGGCTCGACGGCTGCACGCTCGTGGTGACCCTGGAACCCTGCACCATGTGCGCCGGTGCGTTGGTGCTGGCCCGGGTGTCGACGGTGGTCTTCGGCGCCTGGGAGCCGAAGACCGGCGCGGTGGGCTCGCTCTGGGACGTCGTCCGGGACCGTCGGCTCAACCACCGTCCCGAGGTGTACGGCGGTGTCCTGGAGGCCGAGTGCGCCGCACTGCTGCGCGCCTTCTTCCGCTGAGGTGTAAGGAAGGGCCCGCTGTTATCGCTTTTTGTATAGGAAGGGGCCCTTCCTAACGCCCCGCTTTCTGGCGTGCTGTCGGACCGGTCCCAGGGCCGGGCGGGTAGGCGTGGGCCGCTGCGGCTTTGGGCGGCCGTCGGCCGGGCACGGTGGTCTGGCGACCGTTGGCGGTCAGGCGACGATGGTGTCCAGCGCGATCTCGACCATCTGTCCGAAGGTCTGCTCCCGGTCCTGGGCGCTGGTCTTGGCGCCGGTCACGATGTGGTCGCTCACCGTCAGAATGGTCAGCGCCCGCGCCCGGTAGCGGGCGGCGATCGTGTAGAGAGCCGCGGACTCCATCTCCACGGCCAACACCCCGTACTGGGCGAGCCGTTCGTACAGGTCCGGCCGGTCGGTGTAGAAGGCGTCCGCCGCCAGGATCGGCCCGACCCGCATCGAGATGCCGCGCCGCTCGGCCACCTCGACCGAGGTACGCAGCAGCCCGAAGTCGGCCACCGGGGCGTAGTCGATCAGACCGTCGAAACGGAACCGGTTCATGTTCGAGTCGGTCGACGACCCGCTGGCGGCGATGACGTCCCGCAGCTGGAGCTCGTCGGTCAGGGCGCCGCAGGAGCCGACCCGGATCAGCGTCTTCACGCCGTACTCGTTGATCAGTTCGTGCGCGTAGATCGACGCCGACGGCATGCCCATGCCGGAGCCCTGCACCGACACCGCGACGCCGGACCAACGGCCGGTGAAGCCGTACATGCCGCGGACCTCGGAGTAGCAGGTCGCGTCCTCCAGGTAGGTCTCGGCGATCCACTTGGCCCGCAGGGGGTCACCCGGCATCAGGACCAGCTCGGCGATCTCGCCCGGCTTTGCGCCGATGTGCGTACTCATGGCAGCGATCCTGCCAGGTCGGCCCGGGGGATACCGGCTCGGCACCGCTTCCGGGCATCCGGTAGCCTACTCGGCGGTGGTGTGTCCGAGTGGCCTAAGGAGCACGCCTCGAAAGCGTGTGAGGGTTTACGCCCTCCGCGGGTTCAAATCCCGCCGCCACCGCTCAGGAAAGGCAGAACCGCCCGGTCGACCCCCGAGGGTCGACCGGGCGTTTGTCACACCTGGATCCCAGGTGCGCCGCTATGACGCTCGAACCGGTGTGGTGGCGTGTCGGATTCCCGTGCCCCCGGTTCCGTTTCTGCGACCAGTTGCTGGTGGACCGTCGGCCACCTACCAGTTGTCGGGCCGCTGGTCGGTCAGGCGGTCCAGCACCGTGTAGGCCGCGACGGCGATGAGCATCGGGTTGACCGTCGCCGGCACCCGCCACGCCAGTATGCCGAGTAGGGCGGCCACGGCGAGGAGGACCAGGACTCGGAGCGAGACATCGGGTTCGGGACGCGGCGCTCCGGTCGGCTGACGTAACCTCATCGGTGGAGATCCTTTCTGGTGGGAGATCCAGAGACGGCACCCGTTGCTGCGGGTGCCGTCGCGCTATCCAGCCGTGGTTCCCTGGCGCGCGACGGTCGGCGTCCCTGGATCCGCAAATGCACGTGCATCTGCACGTGCATTTGATAGTAGGGCACCGCTGGTCATGATGCCGTGAGGTGAAAGCCGTCGTGGTGTCGTGGACGGAAATGTCAATCAGAAGCTCATCCGTCCGGCCGTCCACCGGCGCCGGCCCGGCGCTGGCCATCCGGGTCGGCGGTACGGCCCGATCGGCGTCGAGCGTACGCCGGCACGGGGTTATGGCCATTGATCTATCCACCTAGAATCGGCGGCTGCGGAGAGCGGGGGTTCACATGCGACGGTCGGTTGCCGGTGGGTCGGTTCTGACGGTGTTGGCGGGGGCGGTGTTGCTGGGGTTGGCGTGGAGCGCCCCGGCGGAGGCGGCGTCCGACGAGTTCCGGACCATCACCCGGGACGGGGTGATCCTCCAGTACCAGCGCGTGGCGAAGACCGTCACTCCGGTACACGGCACCGGAGCCACCCGGTCCGATTTCGACGGTGACGGGATCGACGACATCGCAGCGTCCGGCGACCAGAACAGCACGGACCTGCCGTACTACCCGACGGGTGTGGTGGCGGTGCGCTACTCGTCCGCCCCGCAGACGGACTATTTTCTGGGCGTCCTGCCACCGGTCGACGGTGGCTGCGGCTGCTTCGGCGTCGCTCTGGCGGCCGGCGACTTCAACGGTGACGGGTACGACGACCTGGTGATCGGTGACTCCGACGAGGTCGACCCGTCGAACGGGGCCCACGCCGGCGGTGTCTGGGTCATCCCGGGCAGCGGCACCGGTCTCGTGGTCGACTCGGCGACCCACTTCAACCAGAGTTCGCCGGGCGTCGTCGGGGTGCCGGAGACCAGCGACGAGTTCGGGTCGGCACTCGCGGCCGGCGACATCAACGGGGACGGGCGCGACGATCTGGCCATCGGCGCGTTCAACGAGGCGGTCGGGAACACCGCGGGGGCCGGCACGGTGGTCGTGCTCTTCGGCGGTGTTGCTGGCCTGACCGGCACCGGGGCCCAGTATTTCGACCAGAATTCGGACCCCGTGCCCGGAGCTGCGGAGTCCGGTGACCACTTCGGCGTGTCGCTGACGATCGGAAAGGTCAACAGCGACCGGTACGCCGACCTCGTCATTGGCGCCCCGCAGGAGAACGATGGCCAGTCCTGGGAGGGAACCGGCTCGATCACCCTGATGTGGGGCTCGGCGAGTGGGGTGGGGTCGGTCGGCAACACCACGGCCAGCGGTGGCGGGATCTACTGGGCGACCGGCTCGGAGAACACCGTCGCCTGGTACCTCGGTGCGTCACTGGCCGTTGGCGACGTGAACGGTGACGGACTCGGCGAGGTGATCGCCGGGGCACCGGGAGCGCAGGGACCAGCAATCAACGTCGGCCTCATCGCGGTCTTCACCGGCCGTACCGGAGGGCTGTCCAGCGGCGCCGTACGGGTGATCAACCAGGCCACGGCCGGGGTGCCGGGGACGCCCGAGCAGGACGATCAGTTCGGCGCGGCCCTGGCCGCCGGTGACGTGACCGGCGACGGCAAGGCGGACGTACTGGTCGGCGTGCCCGGCGAGGCGCTCGGTTCGACGACCGAGGCCGGCCTCATCACGCTGCTCAAGGGCTCCTCGTCCGGACTGACCGGGGACGGCTCGCAATCGTTCGACGAGAGCCATTCCGTCGTGCCGGGGACGCCGGAGCGCGGTGACCAGTTCGGTGCCTCCGTCGCGATACTCAACTACAACGGGACCGGCCCGCTGGACGCGGTCGTCGCGGCCACCGGGGAAGAGGTCGGTGGCGACACCTCCGGTTACGCCTCCGGGATGATGACCCCGTTCTACGGTTCCAGCGGCGGCCTCGTACCGCAGTCGGCCAACTGGAGTGGCCTGGACCTGCGTACCAATCGCTTCTGGCCGCAGGGCTACGGCCGGCGGATCGCCGTGCCGTAGCGCGGCGGCCGGATCCACGGCTGAGGTTCACGCCGGCGTCGACCATCGCCTCGGCGGGGTGCGGCGCCGGCTTGGTTCCGGGCGGGCCCGACGTGGGCCACCGCATCAGCAGGTGCCGAAGCCGTGTTCGAACATGTCCTGGGCGTACTCGGCGTAGCCCACCACCGTCTTGCGGACGGTCCGGCCGTCGTGCAGGAACAGGTAGGCCCGGTCACCCTCGCGGACCAGCAGCCCGTCCAGCCGGTACGTCCCGGCCGGTGCGGTCAGCGACCGGGCGTTCGGGTACGCGGCCCGGACCCGCGTCACGGGCGTACCGGCGCGGACCCCCTCGGGCGTGCTGGTCCGGTCGGCCGCCCAGAGCAGCACCAGCCGGTCATCGGCGAAGACCGGGTCCGCCGTCGGCTCGCCGGCCAGTCGCGGTCCGCACGGCTCGGTCGCCTCCGCGAGTACGCCCCGGCGGGACAGCTCCTGTTCCGTGGTGCCGAACGCGATGTCCGGCAACCCGGCCAGACTGACGACACCGCTACTCGTCGCCGGTCCACCGCCGCCCCTGGTTGGTGAGCCGCCTGTGGCTGGTGAGCCCGCCCTGGTCGGTGAACCCGGCCTGGTCGGTGAGCCGGTGGCGCCCGGTGAACCGCCCGCGACTGGTGAACCTACGGTGGTTGGCCCGCTGCCGGACAGGACGGCAGCGGAGATCATCATGGCAATGGTAGCCACTTTGCGCAATTTCATGTGTTTTCCCCCGGGTGCCCAACGTCTCGGCTCGCGGAAGGTTGCGTATTTCGGCGCGTCATGGGCGAATTGCCGGATAAGCCGTTCTCCGGGTTGCCTACGGACCGGCAGTTGTCCACGGTCGACAGGCGCGATCCATTGTGGTCCGTCCGACCGGCCGCTCGTCCATCGGCTCGGATTCGCCTCGGATTCGCCTCGGATTCGCCTCGGATCCGGTCAGGGGGCACGTTCGGCGGCGTTGGGCCGCCGGCGCAAGGTCAACTCATTGCCGGGGATACAGGGGTGTCCAATCGGCTTGGATCGCCCTATGTCGCCGATATTGAGCTGATCCAGCGGGAGGTCCGGGCCGAGTGGCCGCAGAGACGCGGAGGGGCCGGTCCCGGGTGGGGCCGGCCCTCGCGATCTGGCTGGCGGAGGATACGAGATTCGAACTCGTGAGGGTGTAAACCCAACACGCTTTCCAAGCGTGCGCCCTAGGCCTCTAGGCGAATCCTCCGTCGGACAGAATACAGGTCCGGCCGGGCGGCAGCACCACGCCTCCTGCGAAGATCGACTTCGGATGTGGTTAGACTGTCCGTACCCCCCGTGCGGCGCGCATCCCGTGAACCTCCCCAGGGCCGGAAGGCAGCAAGGATAAGCGGGCTCTGGCGGGTGCACGGGGGGCCTTTCTGTCTCCGGCCCCGGCCTGACGGGCCGGCCGGCCACCAGGCGTACCGCGCCCGACCGCCAGGCGTACCGCGCCCAGCCACCGGGTGCACCACGCCCGGTCACCGGGACACAACCACCCGGTCAACCGGGACGGAACCACCCGGCAGCGGATGAAGTGGATATCGCTTCGGTACGGCGCGGCGCAGGGTGGTCACCCGGGCCGGGGCGGCGCAGAATGGCTCGGTCGAGAGGAGGCGGCAGTGGCGCTGGCGCTCTACCGCAAGTACCGACCGCGTACGTTCGCCGAGGTCATCGGTCAGGAGCACGTCACCGAGCCGTTGTCCGTGGCGTTGCGCAGCGGTCGGCTGCACCACGCCTATCTTTTCTCCGGCCCGCGCGGCTGTGGCAAGACCTCCAGCGCCCGCATCCTGGCCCGCTCGCTCAACTGCGTACATGGTCCGACCCCAGAGCCGTGCGGGGTGTGCGAGTCGTGCAGGTCACTGGCGAACGACGGGGCCGGCTCGATCGACGTGATCGAGATCGACGCGGCCAGCCACGGCGGCGTGGACGACGCCCGCGAGCTGCGCGAGCGTGCCTTCTTCGCGCCGGCCAGCAGCCGATTCAAGATCTACGTGATCGACGAGGCGCACATGGTCTCGTCGGCCGGCTTCAACGCGCTGCTCAAGCTGGTCGAGGAGCCACCGGACTACGTCAAGTTCATCTTCGCGACCACCGAGCCGGAGAAGGTGCTCGGGACGATCAAGTCCCGGACCCACCACTACCCGTTCCGGCTGATTCCGCCGGCGGTGCTGCGGCCGTACCTCGAACAACTCTGCTCGGCCGAGGGCGCGGTCGTCGATCCGGCGGTCTTCCCGCTGGTGGTCCGGGCCGGTGGCGGCAGCGTCCGGGACACGCTGTCGGTGCTCGACCAGTTGATCGCGGGCGCCGGCCCGGAGGGTGTCACCTACCACCGGGCGGTCGCGCTGCTCGGCGTGACCGACTCCGCGCTGCTCGACGAGATGTGCGACGCGCTGGCCGCCGGTGACGGCGCGGCCGCGTACGCCACGATCGACCGGGTCGCCGAGGCCGGCCATGACGCACGGCGGTTCGCGGCCGATCTGCTGGAGCGGCTACGGGACCTGATCGTGCTGCAACAGGTACCGGACGCGGCGGCGAAGGGCCTGATCGACGGCCCCGCCGACCAGTTGGAGCGGATGGCCGCACAGGCCCAGCGACTCGGCCCGGCGACCCTGTCCAGGTGTGCCGACATCGTCCACAACGGCCTGGTCGAGATGCGCGGCACCACCGCGCCCCGGCTGCTGCTGGAGCTGATCTGCGCCCGGATGCTGCTGCCGGGCGCCGACGATTCGACCGGCGGACTGTTGCAGCGGCTGGAGCGGATGGAGCGCCGGCTCACCCTGGCCGGACCGGCCGCGGCGCCCGTCGCCACCGGTCCGGTGCCCGTCGCCGCCGGCGGTTCGTCGGCCCCGGCGCCGGCCGCCGTCGGCCCGTCGTCGACCCCGGTCGAGGCCGCGCCGGAACCGGTGCCCGTCGAGCGCCGCCGGGTCGCGCCGGGTCCGTCCGTACCCGGGACTGCCGACACCGACCAGACCCCGCCGGCTGCCGATCCGGTACGCGCCGCGGCGGACGTACCGCCGGCCGACCCGGAGCCCACGGTGGCCCGCCGGCCGGTGCCGCCGGCCGCGGTGATGCCGGACCCGGTGACCCCGGACCCGATCGTGGAGCCGGCGGCTCCCGGTGAGCTGGACGCGGCGGCGGTACGTCGGGTCTGGGGCGACATCGTGACGATGGTGAACCGCAGCAACAAGCGGATCGCGGCGCTGGTCCGGGACGCGACGGTGCGCGACCTGGACGGCGACACGCTGGTGCTCACCTTCCGCTACCCGGTACACGCCCAGATGGTCGCGGGGCAGGCGGAGGTGCTGGTCGACGCGCTCTACCAGGAGTTGGGCGGCCGTTGGCAGGTGCGCTGCGAGGTGGCCGGAGACCAGCGGCCGGCGCCGGCGGGTGGCCGGGCATCGTCGTCCCCCGGTGGACCGCGACCGGAACCCAACGGGGCCGCCCGACCCGCACGCCCGGAGTCGAACGGTGGCACGGCGGCCCGCCCGGAGCACAACGGTGGCGCGATGACCGGTGGTGCGGTGACCGGTGGCGCGGCGGCACGCTCCGAACCAGCCAACGGGCGGGGGCCGGCCGGGACGGCGCGCCCACGTTCGAGTGGTGAGCGGTCGGGTCCGGCGGAGCCGAGTGGCGCTGCCGAGGAGGACGACTGGCCGACGCCGGCCCGCCCCGGTGGTGACGCTGCCGACCCGGACATGTCCGGAGCCGGATGGCCGACGCCGGCCCAGCCGGGCGGGGGCGCCGGCTCCGCCGACGCGGCCGAGGGTGACTGGCCGACACCGGCCCGACCGGGCGGCGCGGACGCTGATCCAACCGAACCCTCTCCCGGCCCGATGTCCGCCGGGCAGCCGGCTTCCGGGCAGTCGTCGCTGGGACAGTCACCCACCGGGCCGGCCTCGCCGGCTCCGCCGGCCAACGTCCCGGCTCCATCGACCGCCGGGATCGGGCCGACCGCCGGGATCGGGCCGGCCGCCGGGACGGGACTGGCCGCCGGGACCGGGCCGGCTGCCGGGGCCGGTGGTGGGGCTGTGCCGGGCGGCGGAACCGGTGGCGCGACGGCGCCGGGCAGGACGGTCGCCTCGGGCGGTACGCCCGCGGCGCGTACCGGCGGGGGCATCGCCGCGGCTCGGGCGGCGGCCCGGCCCACGGGCGCGCCCGGTGTGTCGCGCGACGGCGGGCGACCGGCTGTTGCTGGAGCGGTCGCGGGCGCTGGCCGGTCCGGGGCCCGACCGGCGGGTGGCGGGCTCGCGGCGGCTCGCGCGGCGGCGGCCGGGCGTGGGGCGCGGCCAGCGGCGGCCCCGAGCGCGGTCGCCGACCAGGAGTGGGCCGGTGAGCCACCGTACGACCCGGACTACGACGGGCCGTCCCGGGCCGCCGCGGGCTATGTCGGGTTCGATCCGGGCGATGAGCCGTTGGACGAGGTGGTCGACGAGCAGACCGCCCGACAGACCAGCGAGCAGCAGGCGGTCCAGTTGCTGCAACAGACGTTCCGCGCCGAGCGGATCGGTGAGGTCGACGCCCGCTGAGCGGGCCTAGCACACCGCGCCCGCTGAGCGGGCCTAGCACACCGCGCCCGCTGACCGGGCCGAGCACACCGCGCCCGCTGAGCGGATCGGTGAGGTCGACGCCCGCTGAGTGGGCCCGGCACACCGCGCGGTCCCGGGCTGGGCCGTCCCGGTCGGTCCCGCCCGTTAGGCTGGTCGGCGGCCGAGCGACCCCCGCGAGAAGGAGCCCGACGTGCGCCCCGGTGGACAGCCGAACATGCAGCAGATGTTGAAGCAGGCCCAGAAGATGCAGCAGCAGATCGCCGCCGCGCAGGCCGAACTGGCCGAGGCCGAACTGACCGGCACGGCCGGGGGCGGGCTGGTGACCGTGACGATGGCCGGCACCGGTGAGGTCAAGTCCATCAAGATCGACCCGAAGGCGGTCGACCCGGAGGACGTCGAGACCCTGGAGGACCTGGTCATCGCCGCGGTACACAACGCCACCGAGGCGGTCCGGGAATTGACCGAGCGGAAGATGGGCCCGGTCACCGGCGGCATGGGCGGCCTCGGCCTGCCCGGTTTCTGAGTCACCCGGTGTACGAGGGCGCGATCCAGGACCTGATCGACGAGCTGGGCCGGCTGCCGGGTGTCGGCCCGAAGAGCGCGCAGCGGATCGCCTTCCACATCCTGTCGGCGGACCCGGCTGACGTGACCCGGTTGGCCACGGCGTTGCGCAAGGTCAAGGAGTTGGTGCGGTTCTGCACCACCTGCTTCAACGTCTCCGAGGCCGACCAGTGTCGGATCTGCCGCGACCCGCGTCGTACCAACGAGGTGTTGTGCGTGGTCGAGGAGCCGAAGGATGTGGTGGCGGTCGAGCGGACCGGTGAGTTCCGGGGCCGCTACCACGTGCTCGGCGGGGCCATCAATCCGCTGGAGGGCATCGGCCCGGACAACCTGCGGATCCGCGAGTTGCTGGTCCGGCTCGGCACCGGTGAGGTCAAGGAACTGATCCTGGCCACCGACCCGAACACCGAGGGCGAGGCGACGGCGACCTACCTGGCGCTGATGGTCAAGCCGATGGGCATCGCCGTGACCCGGCTGGCCAGCGGGCTGCCGGTCGGCGGCGACCTGGAGTACGCCGACGAGATCACCCTCGGCCGGGCCTTCGAGGGCCGCCGGGCGGTCTGACCCACCAGGTCTGCTGATCCGTCGGTCGGCTCTGATCCGTCGGGGCGGGTCTGATCCGTCGGGGCGGGTCTGATCCGGCTGGCGGGTCTGATCCGCCCGGCGCGGCGGTCCCTCCGTGGGTCTCCGGCAGCCTCTCGACGCGCGTTGCCGGTGTGACACCTGAGGTCAGTGAGGGACCGATTGCCGTTATACCTTCGTTACTCTACCTAACGGACATTAACCCCGTCCTGGGCCAAAGATCATCGCTAGATGTCGGCTTGGTAGAGATTCGCCGAGCGCAGTTCCGTTCTTGCCGCGCAGGCCGCTACGGTGCCGCTCACGGACCAAGCCAGAGCTGGCGATGGTCATGCGCAGGATGAGGTGAGAAATGCAGGCGAGTAGGCTCAGGGCGGCTGTCGCCGTCGCGGCCGTTGCCGTGCTGGCAGCCGGGGCCGCCGGTTGCGCGAAGAGTGAGCGGAACAGCGGGGACGGCTCCGCCAAGTCCGGCGGGACGTTCATCTTCGCCGGTGCGGGAGATCCGAAGAACTTCGACCCGATCTTCAACGACGATGGCGAGTCGTTCCGCCCCATCCGGCAGATGTACGAGACCCTGATCACCACCAAGCCGGGCACCGCGGACCTGGAGGGTGCGCTCGCCGAGAGCTGGGAGCACGACCAGTCCGGCAAGGTCTGGACCTTCAAGCTCCGCAAGGGCGTCAAGTTCCACGACGGTACGGCCTTCAACGCGGCGGCGGTCTGCTTCAACTTCGACCGCTGGTACAACATGAAGGGCGCCGCTGCCCAGAGCAACATGATCTACTACAGCGACGTCTTCGGCGGATTCGCGAAGAACGAGGTCGAGGGCCTGGGCAAGCCGGTCTACAACAAGTGTGAGGCCAAGGACGACAGCACCGCCGTTCTCACGCTCAACCAGTACAAGGGCGCCTTCCCGGGTGCCTTCGCGCTCACCTCGCTCTCCATCGTCAGCCCCGACGCGGTGCAGAAGTACGACGCCAACACGGTGAAGCAGAACGGCGACTCCTTCGCGTACAGCGCGTTCGCCACCGACCACCCGGTCGGCACCGGTCCGTTCTCCTTCGGTGGCTGGGACAAGGCCAAGAACGAGATCACCCTGACCCGCAACCCCGACTACTGGGGTGAGAAGGCCAAGGTGGACAAGGTGATCATCAAGATCATCAAGGACGAGAGCACCCGTAAGCAGGAACTGCGCGCGGGCACCGTGCAGGGCATCGACTTCCCCGCCCCGGCCGACAGCAAGGCGCTGGCCGACGAGGGCTTCCAGGTGCTGCCGCGACCGGCGTTCAACGTCCTCTACCTGGGCATCAACCAGAAGAACCCGAAGCTGAAGGACCTGCGGGTCCGCCAGGCGATCGCATACGCGCTCAACCGGCAGCAGCTCGTGCAGACCAAGGCCCCCAGCGGTGCCAAGGTGGCCGACGAGTTCATGCCGGACACCGTGCTCGGCTACGCCCCGGACGTGCAGAAGTACGACTACAACCCCGAAAAGGCCAGGCAGCTGCTGGCCGCGGCGGGCGCCACCAACCTGACGCTGAAGTTCTACTACCCGCCGGACGTCACCCGGCCGTACATGCCGAACCCGCAGGAGATCTTCACCGTTCTCGCGAACGACCTGCAGGCCGTCGGCATCAAGGTCCAGGGTGTGCCCCGGCCGTGGAACGGCGGCTTCAAGGACGACGTGCAGACGTTCGGCAAGCAGGACCTGCACATCCTGGGCTGGACCGGCGACTACAACGACCCGGGCAACTTCGTGGGCACCTTCTTCGGCCGCGGCAAGGTCGAGTTCGGTGACCAGTCGATGACCGACATGTTCGCGGCCATCAGCGCCGCCGACGGCCAGGTCGACGAGAACGCGAAGAAGGCCGCCTGGGAGCAGGTCAACCGGGACATCGCCAGCAAGTGGCTGCCGGCCGTGCCGATCTGGCACGCCCCGCCGTCGATCGTGCTCGCCAAGGGCGTGTCGGGCGTGACGCCCAGCCCGCTCACCGACGAGCGGTTCGTGGGTGTGACGATCTCCAACGGCTGACGCCGACGCGCTCAGCAACACGACGGCGGGGGGGGGGGGGGGGGGGGGGGGGGGGGGGGGGGGGGGGGGAGGGGGGGGTGGGGGGAGGGGTGCGGGGGCGTGCATCACTCCGGACTCATCGCGCGCGCGCAGCCGGGCGATGTGCAAA
>NZ_JBTIXF010000091.1:0-19878 GCF_055793945.1 Plantactinospora sp. A48
ACGGTGTGTGTGAGGGGATTGGGGTCGCGTCGGCGGGGGCGGATCTATCCGGGTTGTAGCATCTCAGTTGGTCTGCTCCCAAGACCATCCCTTTCCCATCTGAGACCACCCCCCCCCCCCCCCCGGGGCCCCGGCGCCTCCCCCGTGGAGAGGCGCCGGAGTACGGCGGCCGATCAGGCGTGCCGGCGCCGGCGGCCGGCCAGGGCGACCACGTTCAGCACCAGACCGGCCACCGCCACGCCGGTGACCAGATTGAGGCCCGCGTGGAACTGATCGAAGCCGGCGGCCGTGCCGGCGCCCGAGGAGACCAGGGCGGTCGCCACGGCCAGGACCAGTGCGGTGCCGACCTGGCCGGACGACTGGACCAGGCCGGACGCCAGGCCCTGCTCGGAGTCGGCGATGCCGTCGGTGGCCTGGGCCATGATCGAGCTGAAACCGAAGCCGAACCCACCGCCCAGCAGCAGCATGGTGGGCAGGATGGTGACCAGGTAGTGCGGCTGGGTGCCGGCCGTGGCGAGGAACCAGACGTAGCCGAGGCTGAGCGACACCATCGCGGTGACGATCAGCGGCGCGGTGCCGTACCGGTCGATGAGCCGGCCGACGAACGGCGAGCCGAACGCGACCACCAGGCCGGCCGGCAGCAGCGCCATCGCCATCCGCAGCGGCGACCAGCGCAGGACGTCCTGCAGGTACAGGGTCATCATGAACTGGAAGCTCACGTACGAGCCCATCAGCGCGACCATGCTGGCGTTGGCCCGGACGATCGAGCCGACCCGCAGGATGCTGAGGCGCACGAGCGGGTGCCGCGCCCTGTTCTCGGTGAGCACGAAGCCAGCGAGCAGGGCGACCGCCAGCAGGAAGAGGCCGATGGTGACCGGGTCGAGCCAGCCGCGGGTGGGCGCCGACACGACCGTGTAGACGGCGAGCAGCATCCCGGAGATGAGCGTGGCCGCGCCGGCGAGGTCGTGACCGCCGGTGGCGGCCGGCTGGTCGCGGGCGATCAGGACCAGGCCGCCGACCAGCGCGGCGATCGCCAGCGGCACGGGCACCAGAAAGTTCCACCGCCAACCGAGGCTGGTGAGCAGGCCGCCGAGGATGAGCCCGGAGGAGTATCCGCTCGCCCCGAAGACCGTGAAGATCGACAGCGCCCGGTTGCGGGCCGGGCCCTCGGCGAAGGTGGTGGTGAGGATCGACATGGCGGTCGGCGCGGTGAACGCGGCGGCCAGCCCCTTGACGAACCGGGTGGTGATGAGCGGGCCGCCGTCGTCGACCAGGCCGCCGACCAGTGAGGCGACGGTGAAGACGGCGAGCGCGACCAGGAAGACCCGGCGCCGGCCGAGCAGGTCGGCGGTGCGTCCGCCGAGCAGCAGCAGCCCGCCGTAGCCGAGTACGTAGCCGTTGACGATCCACTGCAGGGAGGTGGTGGACAGGCCGAGTTCGGAACCGATGGACGGCAGGGCCACACCGACCATGGAGACGTCGAGCCCGTCCAGGAACAGGACGGCGCAGAGCACCGCGAGCACTCCCCACAACCGAGGGCTCCAGCGAAGTTCTGCGGGTGCCGCGACCTGCGGCAGGGGTTCCGTGATAGTCACGGCGACGACGTTATATGCATGCGCATAGAATGACAACGCAAAAGATTCCTACACAACAAATGCTGGTGCATCGAAGAGGGACCGCGGGTAGGATGCGCGGCATGGAGGCCGAATCCGAACTCGTTGACCGGTGGCGATCGCTGCTGACGAGCTACAACGCCGTCGCGGCGCAGTTGGAGCGCGCCCTGCAGGACGCACACGACCTGACCTTGAGCGACTTCGAGACGCTCGACCGTCTCACCACGAAAGACTGTGACAAGCGACGCATGCAAGATCTCGCCGCGGCGATGTATCTGAGCCAGAGCGCGCTGTCCCGCACCGTCGCCCGCCTGGAGAAGGGCGGGCTGGTCTCGCGCACCCACTGCGTGGACGACCGGCGCGGCGTGTTCGTCGAGCTCACCGAGGCGGGCTTCCGCCGTCACGCCGAGGCCCGCAAGACCCAGATCGCCATCCTCTCCGAGCACCTGGCAGCGGCGACCCGATAAGCTCCGGCATCGTCGACGTCCGGGCCGCCCAGCCTGACCGCCGCTGCTGGAGCCGCCCGAGTCCCGCTCTCCGGCGCGTCTCGACGCCGACGGCCACCTGGTTCTCCTGAAGGATCAGGACCGTTCACGGAGCAGAAATGCGAAGTGGCCCCAGTTCCGCGGTGTATGCGGAAAGGGGCCACTTCGACTGCGTAGCGGGGACAGGATTTGAACCTGCGACCTCTGGGTTATGAGCCCAGCGAGCTACCGAGCTGCTCCACCCCGCGTCGGTATGACCAGCCTAGATCATCGCAGCCACAATGCCAAACCGACCCCCGCCGGACCCCGCGCCGGCCGCCGAACCCAGACCGGCACCGAAACCTCGAAGAGACCCCACCGAAGCGGAAAAGGCCCACGCCAGCCCGAAAAGGGCCTGGCAGAACCCGGAAAGGACCACGGCAGCCGCAAAAGGCCTCACACAACGTCGAAAGGCCCTCCGGAAGATCCGGAGGGCCTTTCGATTGGTAGCGGGGACAGGATTTGAACCTGCGACCTCTGGGTTATGAGCCCAGCGAGCTACCGAGCTGCTCCACCCCGCGTCGGCACCTCCAACACTAGCGCACCGCCCGGGAAGCCCGCAAAACGACCCGCCCCCTCCCGGGATCAGCCGCTCGGGGTCGGTGAAACCGGTGGTCCCGAACCGGACGCCGCCGGGGCCGGCGAACCGGACGCGGGCGGGGCCGGCGAACCGGACGGCGTGGCGGCCGAGGCGCTCCGGCTCACCGAGGTGAAGTTGTCCATCGCCTGCTGGAGGGTCTGCAACGCCTTGCCGTACCGCTGGAAGTCACCGGACTGTTGCGCCGCCTTGACCTCGTTGATGGCGTTCTGCACCCGATCCGCCGCGGCGGCCAGTTCCCTGGTGAGCTGGGGTTGGCCGGCGGCCGGCGGAGGGCTGCCACTCGGCGGCGGGTTGCCGTTGGCCGCCGCCTTGCCCTGGTCCACCAGTGCCTGGATGCCCTCCGACAGCGTGTTGGCCAGCACCACGTACGACCCACCGTCGCCGTACGAGAGCAGCACCTTCTGCAACAGCGGGTACGAGGAGTTCTGCTGGTTGCTCTTCACGTACACCGGTTCGACGTAGAGCATGCCGGCGCCGAACGGCAGCGACAGCAGGTTGCCGTACTGCAACTCGGCCTTGCCGTCGGCGGTCAGCGTGGCCAACTGCTGCCGGATCGCGCCGTTGTTCGTCATCTGCTGGTGTACCTGGACCGGCCCGGAGATGCGGGTCTGGTCCGGTAGCTCCAGCACCTCCAACCGGGGCTGGCCGTCCACGTACGAGCCGGACAGCAGGGCCGCGAGGTTCTGCCGGCCGTTCGGGGTCACCGCCGAGGTCAACTGGAAGCGTGGCGCGTCCTGCTCGGGGAACTTGGTGTAGAGGTAGTACGGCGGCTGTTTCTGCCCGAGGTCCGGCGCGTCCGGCACGTTCGGCACCTGCCAGAAGTCCTGGCCGGAGTAGAAGTCGCCGGGCGCGGTGACGTGGAACCGGGTCAGCAGGTTCCGCTGCACCTTGAACAGGTCGGCCGGGTAACGGAAGTGCGCCGCCAGCGCCGGCGGGGTCTCCGCCTTCGGGATCAGCAGGTGCCCGCCGAACGCCTTGTCCCAGGTCTTCAGCACCGGGTCGTTGGTGTCGAACTCGTAGAGCCGGACCGTGCCGTCGTACGCGTCGACGGTGGCCTTCACCGAGTTCCGCAGGTAGTTGACGTTCTCCCGGGCGAGCTGGAAGGTGCCCTTGTTGGTGAGTTCGTCGGTGGTCTCCTGCTGCAGGTTGATCTGCTCGGCGTAGGGGTAGGTGGCCGCCGTGGTGTAGCCGTCGATGATCCACTGAACCCGGCCGTCCACCACCGCGGGGTACGGGTCGCCGTCCAGGGTCAGGAAGGGCGCCACCTTCTGCACCCGGTCCCGGGGGTTGCGGACGTACAGCAGCCGGGACTTGTCGTTGACCGCCTCGGAGAGCAGGAAGTTGCTCTCCTGCTCCTTGATCGCGTAGAGCAGCCGCCGGCCGAACGAGCCGATCGGCACCCCGCCGGTTCCCTCGTAGGTGTAGTTCTGCTCCCCGCCGTCACCGGTGGGCCGGTCGAACTCGACGTTCCGGTCCGCGCTGCGCTGGCCGACGATGGCGTAGTCGCTGGACCGCATCCGCTCGCCGTAGTAGATCCGCGGCTGCTGCGCCGTGATCTGGTCGGTGGGAGAGGAGCAGCGCTGCTGGTCCTTCTCGCTGTCCCCCAGCGACCCGGCGACGAAGTACGGCTGGCCGCCGCAGGCCACCTGGTTGGCCGGGGCGGCCACCATGCCGTAGCCGTGGGTGAAGACCGTGTGCCGGTTGATCCAGTTGTTCTGCTGGTCGGTCAGCTCGCGGTAGTTGACCTCCCGGACCCCGACCACGTAGTCCTGGGTGGCGCCCTGCACGGTGTACCGGTCCACGTCCAGCTTCGAGCCGAAGTCGTAGAACTTCCGGACCTGCTGCAACTGGGTGTACGTCTCGGAGACGAGCTGCGGGTCCAGCAGCCGGATGTTCGGCACCACCGTGGCGTCGGTGCCGAGGTTCGCCGGCGGGGTCAGGTTGGTGGCGTCGTACGGCGTGGTCCTGGTCTCGACCAGCCCGAACGCCGCCCGGGTGGCGTCGATGCTGCGCTGGATGTACGGCGCTTCCTTGTCCTTCGCGCTCGGCTTGACCTCGAAGGTCTGCACCGCCCACGGGTAGATGCCGCCGATCGCCACCGCCGAGATGCCCAGCAGCGCGAGCGAGATCCCCGGCCAGACCAGGTTCCGCATCATCGCGTTGGAGAAGATGATGATCGCGACGGCCACCACGATCGAGATGTAGGCCAGGATCTCCTTGGCCGGCAGCAGCGCGTTGATGTCCGCGTAGCCGGCGCCGTAGAGCTTCGCGCTCTCGTTGAACTCCAGCAGCATGGCCCGCCGGTCCAGCACGTACGCCACGGCCTTGAGCAGGACGAAGACGGCCACCAGGCTGGTCAGGTGGGCGCGGGCGGCGGTGGTCATCCGGTCGCCGACGCCCTGTAGCCGCACCCCGCCGAACAGGTAGTGGACGGCCAGCGCGCCGAGCACCGACAGCACGACCGCGGTGAAACCGACGCCGAGCAGGTAGCGCCAGAACGGCAGCTGGAAGACGTAGAAGCCGACGTCGACGCCGAACTCGGGGTCCTTCACGCCGAAGTCGCCGCCGTTGCGGAACAGCATCCACTGCGCCCACCGGCTCTGCCCGGACAGACCGGCGAAGAATCCGACGATGAGCGAGAGGATGACGATCCATCGCGTCATCCGGGGGCCGAGCACCGACCGGTACCGCTCCAGCGCGGCCTGTTCGGGCGAGTGCGGTCGCAGCATCGGCCGCAGCCGGTGGGCCAGCCACAGGTTGCCGCCCAGCACCAGCGCCATCGCGGCGCCCACGGCGGCGAACAGCGCCAGCCGGGTGGTCAGCATGCCGGTGAAGACCTGGGTGTAGTTCACCTCGTCGAACCACAGCCAGTCCGTCCAGGCGTTCACCCCCCAGCCGAGCAGCGTGAACAGCAGGAACACCCCGACCAGTACGCCGACCGTGACCCGACCTCGCCGGCTCATTCTCGGAAGGGGGCTGCTTCGCATTACCACGTGTCGGCTCCGCCCGGTCGCTGGTGATCTGGCCACCAAGAGTACGGGGTGTCGGGTAGGCGTGACCGGCCCAGGTCAACCGGTCAGCGCCGCGATCCGGTCGGACCACGGCGCCCGGTCAGCACCGCGGTGGCTGACCGCCCTCACGCAGCGTGGTGAGCGCGGTCAGCGCGTCGTCCAGCGAGGCAACCCGCAGCAGCGGGAGGCCGGGCTGCGGGTTGCGCACGGCCTCGGCACAGTTGTCCGCCGGCACCAGGAAGGCGGTGGCGCCGGCCTTTTTGGCCCCCACCAGCTTCTGCGGGATGCCGCCGATCTCCCCCACCTTGCCGTCGTCGTCGATGGTCCCCGTACCCGCGATGATCTTCCCGCCGGTCAGGTCCGTCGGGTCCAGCTTGTCGATGATGCCGAGCGTGAACATCAGGCCGGCGCTCGGCCCGCCGATGTCGTTCAGGTCGATCTTGATCTGGAACGGGTGCGGCTGTTTCTGCTCAAGTTCGATCCCGATCCGCGGCGGATCGCCGTTGGCGGCCCGGCTGGTGACCGGCGCGGTGCCCGGGGTGCCGCCCCGGGTGTAACCAATGATGAGTCGCGTGCCCGCCGGCTTGGCCCGGATCAGCTTGGTGAGCCGGTCGGCGGTCGACACCGGCTGGCCGTCGACGCTGGTGATCTGGTCGCCGACCGAGAGCACCCCCTGGGACGGGCCGTCGGGGAGGACCGCCTTGACGAGCACCTGCACCGGGTAACCGAGCTTGCGCAACGCCGCGGTCTCGGCGCTGGTCTGCGAGGCGGCGAAGTCCTCCTTGTTGCGCTCGTCCACCTGCTGCTGCGTCTGGCCGGGCGGGTAGATGAGCTCGCGCGGCACCACCGCCTCGTCCCCGGAGAACCAGCCGGCGATCGCGGCCGGCAGGCCGATCTCCGGTTGCACACCCACCGTGGTGAGCCGGAGCTGACCGGCGGAGGTGGAGGTCTCCCGGCCGGTGACCTGGATGACCTCCTTGTTGTCGTTCTTACCCAGGGTGTTCACGGTGGGTCCCGGACCGAGCACCACGTACGGGACGGGCGCCCGCAGGACGCCGACGGCGAGCAGCGCGGTGATCACCGCACCGAGGAGGACCGTGACACCGCGACGTCTCATGCGCAGAGCGTACCGAGCGGGTACCGGCCCGGGAGGCCGAGGCGACCCCGAGGGTACGGACGCCACGCCGACCACCGGCTTCGCGCTGAGCGGAACGCGGGCACGAGCCACCGGAGGCGCGGCGCGCGTACCGTGGTGGGGTGCCTGACATTCCATTCGGCTTCGCGCTCCCGGGTGGCCAACCGCCCGACCCCAACGACCCGCAGCAGATGCAGCAGTTCATGGCTCAGCTGCAGCAACTGCTGGCCGCGCCGGGTGACGGTGGGCCGGTCAACTGGGACCTGGCCCGGCAGGTGGCGGCCGGCCAGCTGTCCGGTGCCGGCGATCCGGCGGTGAACCCGTACGAGCGCAACGCCGTCGTCGAGGCGCTCCGCCTGGCCGACCTGTGGCTGGAACCCGTCTCGACGCTGCCCTCGGGCATCGCGACCTCGGTCGCCTGGAACCGCAACGAGTGGATCTACAAGACCCTCGACGTGTGGCGCCGGCTGTGTGACCCGGTGGCCGCCCGGATGGTCGGCGCGATGGGCGACCTCGTGCCGCCGGAGGCGCGGGCCCAGCTCGGCCCCATGCAGTCCATGATCAGCACGTTGGGTGGCGCGCTCTTCGGCGGTCAGCTCGGTCAGGCCCTCGGCTCGCTGGCCGCCGAGGTGCTCTCCGCGAGCGACATCGGGCTGCCGCTCGGTCCGGCCGGCACGGCCGCGCTGATCCCGGCCAACATCCGGGAGTACGGCGTCGGCCTGGAGCTGCCGGAGGACGAGGTACGTCTCTACGTGGCCCTTCGCGAGGCCGCGCACCAGCGGCTGTTCGGGCACGTGCCGTGGCTGCGCGGGCACGTGCTGACCGCGGTCGAGACGTACGCCTCGGGCATCCGGGTCAACCGGGAGGCGGTCGAGGAGGCCATGGGCCGGATGGACCCGGGCAACCCGGAGTCCATGCAGGCCATCGCGCTGGAGGGCATCTTCACCCCGGAGGACACGCCCGCCCAGCAGGCGGCGCTGGCCCGGTTGGAGACCACGCTGGCGCTGATCGAGGGCTGGGTCTGCCACGTGGTGGACAGCGCGGTCGGTGACCGGCTGCCCAGCGTCGTCCGGCTCGCCGAGGCGTTCCGCCGCCGACGCGCCGCGGGCGGACCGGCCGAGCAGACGTTCGCCGCCCTGGTCGGACTCGAACTGCGCCCGCGCCGGTTGCGGGAGGCGGCGGCGCTGTGGGCCGCGCTCACCGAGCACCGAGGCAGCGCCGGCCGGGACGCCCTGTGGGGACACCCGGACCTGCTGCCCACCGGTGACGACTTCGCGGACCCGGAGGGGTTCGCGCGGTCCCAGCTCGATCTGGGCGACCTCGGCGACTTCGACTTCGACTCGGCGGCGCCCACCGAACGCTCGGCGAGCGAACGGGACGGGTCCGACGGGGACGTCGCCCGGCCGGAGGATCGCGATGGTCCGGCCGGATCCGGCGACGGAGACGACCCGCAGGACGGGCCGACCGGTCCCCGACCGACCGCCTGAGCCCCGACCGACCGAGGCCCCGACCGACCGCCTGAGCCCGACCGACCGGACCCCAGCGGATCCGGGCTGGCGCGGTTCAGTTTCCGGGCGGGCCGGTGAGGATCGCCCGGGTGTTTTCCCAGCCCTCCAGGGCGGGGTCGAGGGTGGCCAGGTCCGCCGGGTCGCGCAACCGTCGCCAGCCGGGTGTCACCACGACCTGGCCCGGGGCGGGCGCGGCGGCCCGGAGCCGGGCCACATCCGATTCGTCGAGGTCGACCTCGGGGAACCACTCCGGCACGGGCAGCCGGACCGCGATCCCGAGCAGGCCCGGACGGCCCGAACCGGCCGGCGCCACCGCCACCGGGCGGGTGGTCAACGGGCGCAGCAGCTTGGCCAGCACCAGACCCGGTACGTCCGGCGCGTCCGCGGCGATGACCGCGACCTGTTCGTACCCGTCCCGAGCGGCCGACTCGGCGACCTGCCGTACCGACCGGGTCGGTACGTCGTGGACGGGCATTCCGGGCCAGACGATCTCCCGGGCGAGCTGCCGGTCGGCCGGGACGACCGCGATGGCGGCCTCCGCCTGCGCCATGGTGGCCAGTAGGTCGACGACATCCTCGGCGAGGACCCGGCGCCAGTCCCCCGGGGCAACCCCCGGCGGCGACCAGTCGACCGGGCCGGGTAACACCACCACCAGTCTGCGCACCGTCCGACCCTAACCGAGCCAGGATCCCGGGCCGGGCGAGCACCCGTGGGGTTGATCAAGGCGTTTGGGTCTTCGCCGGCGAATCCTCATCACCCGGGTGCCGTGACCGGTTCCGGGTGTCGGGGCTCAGTCGGCGAGCACGGTGCCACTGGCCGCGGCGATGCCTTCGAGATATCCCCGGGCCCGCTCGGCCCTGGGATACCGGCTCACCAGTGCCCAGAACCGGGCGTTGTGGCTCGGTACCACGAGGTGGGCCAGCTCGTGCAGCAGCACGTAGTCGATCACCCAGTCGGGCATCTCCTGGATCCGGTGCGAGATCCGGATCGTCCGGTCGGCCGGCGTACACGAGCCCCATCGACCGTTCTGGTTGGTCACCCACCGGACGCTGGTCGGCACGGCGACGCGGCCGTGCTCGCTGAGGTACCGGCCGATCAACCGCTGGGCCCGGATCAGCAGCTCGTCGTCGGATCGGCTGAGTCGCTCCTCCCGGGCGGCCAGCCGGGCGAGCATCCGGGCGACCCACTCCGACTCCTCGGCGCGGGAGAACTGGTCCGGGATGAGGACCACCACCCGCTCGCCGTCCCGGTATGCGGACACCGTCCGGCGGCGGCGCTGGCTGCGCCGCACCTCGACGACCGGCTTACGGGCCCCGGCCATTAGCGACCGATGGCACCCGGGAAATACTTCACGAGGGAAAGCTAATGGGTATCAGGTGACCTGCCGCAAGAGTCAACTGCACGACCGGGGCCGGAAAAGTACCGGTTGACGGTGGCCTGTCCCGAAAAAAATTGGTAGCGCCGCCCACCGTACGGACTCCGTACCCGTCCGCCGTTCACATTCGGGCTCTTCCCGGCCCACCCCGGGCGCCGACACCTCCACCGTAGGCGATCATGCCGCGCCACCGGTACCGGCCCCCCGAAGAACGCACGGTCTGAGGTGCTTCATCCGGCGTGTCACTGCGAAACTGACTTATCCGACCTATTCCGGCATGCACACTCTGACCGTCAACTAATTCACACTGTCCGCGAATGCTGACATGGATCCGCCCCGACCTGGGTAGGGTCCGCGGACCAGCGGTCACTGGCGTGACCGTGGAGATCTCCCGCGCAGCACGCCCTCGGGGGGCGTCGGCACGGGAGCGTCGGGACGAACTCCCGGCGGACAAGAACGAGGAGGAGCGCCGTGGCCGACAAGGCCCAGACCTACAACGGGTACTGCGTGAAGTGCAAGGAGAAGCGCGACTTCGAGGGCAACGTCGAGGTCTCGAAGACGGGTATGAACATGGCGAAGGGCAAGTGCCCGGTCTGTGGCACGACCGTCAACCGCATCCTGGGCAAGGCGAAGGTCTGACCTGCCCGTACCCGAGCCTGCGCGGGGGGCGGCCAACCGGCACGCCCCCCGCCCGGCTCACCCGGACCGGTGACCACCCCCGCCTCGGCGACCACCCCTGGCCTGACCGGCGGGCACTCCCGGTCTGACCGACGACCGCTCCCGGCCGGACCGGCGGGCACTCCCGGCCTGACCAGCCGCAGGACGGCGCTTACTCCGCGCAGCCGAAAATCACCATGTAGTTACCCGCTGGTTGTGGATAACCCGGCCGGCGTTGTGGATAACACTGGACGCCAGGGCATCCGCCTGTGGACAACGATCGGCAGACGGTCTGGATGCGGTGACACGCTGTCATCCATGCCCGCCGCTGCCCTGCTCCGTCCCACCCTCCTGCGCCCCACCCTGCTGCCCGGCATCGTCCGGCTCTGGCGAGACCGGCACACCCTCCAACTCGGGCTCCACCCCGAACGCGCGATCCTGCTGGAAGTGGCCGACCCGCGGCTCGCCCGCCTGCTCGACCTGCTGGACGGGACGCACAGCGAGCGCGCCGTCCTCGACGCGGCGGTCCGGCTCGGCGCCTCCCGGAGCGACGCCCGGACACTGCTGGCCGATCTCCGCGAGGCCGGCCTGCTGGTCGGCGCCGCGACCCTGCTGCCGACCGACCTGCCTGACCAGGATCGACGCCGGCTCGTCGGCGAGGCGGTGGCCATCGCGCTCGACGGCTCCGCCGCTCCAGCCACACCGGCCCAGGTCCTCCGCCGCCGCGCCAGCGCCCTGGTGGCGGTCACCGGTCGAGGCCGGCTGGCCGCACCGATCGCCCTCGCCATCGCACTCTCGGGAGTGGGAAACATCACCCTCGACCTGCGAGGGCGGGTGGAACCCGTGGATCTGGTCGGCGGCGGTCTGTCGGCCGGTGACGTCGGCCGGGACCGGAACGCCGCCCTGGCCGACGCCCTCGGCCGGATCGCCCCCGGCGTCCGGATCTGCCCGCCCCGCCGGGACCGCGCCAGCCTGGTCGTGCAGGCCGGTACGGACCGGCCGGCCGCCCTGGTCGCCGCCGGTTTCGCCCAGCGGCGGCAACCGCACCTGCTGGTCGACGTACGTGACGGCGTGGCGGTGATCGGGCCGTTCGTCGGCCCGGCCGGTGGCCCCTGCCTGAACTGCCTGGACCTGCACCGGCAGGACCGCGACCCGGGCTGGCCCGGGCTGGCCGCCCAGCTCGCGACCCGACCCCGGCTCCAGCCCTGTACGACGCCCACCCTGCTGGCGGCGACCGGATACGCCGCCGCCGAGATACTCCGGCACCTGGATGGCGGGGCACCGCAGACCACGGGTGGCGCGGCCGAGCTCACCGCCCCTGGAAGGATCCGGCACCGGACCTGGCCGCCGCACCCCGGCTGTGGCTGTGCCGGATCGGCCCCGCATCGGGACCGGAAGACATGAGCCAGATCCGGACCAGCCGGATGTGAGCCGGCCGCATACCAATCACCGACCCGGCGAGTCGGTCACAATGATCTGGTGACCGATATCCCGCGCCGGGCGGTGTCCCGGACCGCCAAGCTCGCCGCACTGCCGCTCGGCTTCGCCGGCCGGACCGTCCTCGGCATGGGCAAGCGGGTGACCGGTTTGGCCTCGGAAGTGATCTCCGCGGAGATCCAGCAGCGCACCGCCGAGCAGCTTTTCAGCGTCCTCGGCCAGCTCAAGGGCGGCGCCATGAAGTTCGGACAGGCGCTGTCGGTCTTCGAGGCGGCGCTGCCGGAGGAGATGGCGGCCCCGTACCGACAGGCGCTGACCAAGCTTCAGGAGGCGGCCCCACCGCTGCCCGTGGCGAGCGTGCACCGGGTGCTCGCCGAGCAGCTCGGCCCCGACTGGCGGTCGCACTTCGTCGAGTTCGACGACACCCCGGCCGCCGCGGCCAGCATCGGTCAGGTACACCGAGCCGTCTGGAAGGGCCCGCCGGCCCCGACCGGCAGGCCCCGCCGTACGGCGAAGTCCGCTCCGGCCCGGGCCGCCGGACCTCGCCCGGTCGCCGTGAAGGTGCAGTATCCGGGTGCCGGCGACGCCCTGCTGACCGACCTGAAACAACTGTCCCGGCTGGGTGCGATGTTCCGGGCCATCCAACCCGGCCTGGACATCAAGCCCCTGCTGGCCGAGCTGCGCGAGCGGATCACCGAGGAGCTGGACTACGGTCTGGAGGCCGAGTCACAGCGGGCCTTCGCGGCGGCGTACACCGGCGACCCTGACATCTTCGTCCCGGAGGTGCTGGCCGCGGCACCGCGGGTCCTGGTCACCGGCTGGGTCGAGGGCACCCCGATGTCCGAGATCATCGCCAAGGGTACCGAGGAACAGCGGGACCGGGCCGGCGAGCTGATGGCGACCCTGCACCTGTCGGCCCCGATGCGCGCCCATCTGCTGCACGCCGATCCGCATCCGGGCAACTTCCGG
This sequence comes from Plantactinospora sp. A48, assembly GCF_055793945.1. Lineage (NCBI taxonomy): Bacteria > Bacillati > Actinomycetota > Actinomycetes > Micromonosporales > Micromonosporaceae > Plantactinospora > Plantactinospora sp. A48. The sequence continues at coordinate 12,831 of NZ_JBTIXF010000091.1, forward strand.
CTCCTCCCGGACGGCCGCCTCGGCGTGCTCGACTTCGGTGCCGTCGCCCGGCTGCCGGAAGGTACGCCCGCACCGATCGGCCGACTGGTCCGGCTGGCCCTGGCCCGTGACGCGGACGCGGTGGTGGACGGTCTGCGGGCCGAGGGCTTCATCCGGCCGACCGAGCCGATCGACGCCCAGGCCGTGCTGGACTTCCTGCTGCCCATGCTGGAGCCGCTGACCGTCGACGAGTTCCGGTTCTCCCGGGCGTGGTTGCGGGGCGAGGCCGCCCGGCTGGCCAACCCCCGGTCGCCGGCCTACCAGCTCAGCCGGCAGCTCAACCTGCCCCCGTCGTACCTGCTGATCCATCGCGTGACGCTGGGGTCGATCGGCGTGCTCTGTCAGCTCGAGGCCAAGGCCCCGTACCGGGGGATCCTGGAGCGGTGGTTGCCCGGCTTCGCCCCCGCCGGCTGAAAGCCGCACCGCCGGTTCAGGGCTGCGCGGCTCCCGGCCGGCTGGAGTCGCCGAAGCGACGCGCCGGCCCGAGCGCGGGCCGCCGAAGCGAGCGCGGGCCGCCGAAGCGAGCGCGGGCCGCCGAAGCGAGCGCGGGCCGCCGAAGCGAGCGCGGGCCGCCGAAGCGAGCGCGGGCCGCCGAAGCGAGCGCGGGCCCGCCCGGATGGGCGAGCCCGCGCTGCTGGAAGTGCCGGCGGCAGGGCGGTGGCGCGGGGGTTCCACCGGTCCTACCGTCGGGCAGGTCAGGGTCACCGGCCCGCTGGGCGGGCCGGTGACCGAACGGATCAGAAGAGGCCCAGCTCCCGTGCCGTGGCCCGGTGGGCCTTCAGCGCGATGGTGCGGGCGGATCGAACTGCCTCAGTGCTCGTCCTGCTACGACCGGCCTGAGGCCGGGGCATTCGCATTTTCGACAGTGCTTCGTGGATGAGATACATCGCGGTAACTCCGGTTCGCTGGACGGGAACGGTGATCATTTCGGTGGTCGTCACCGGCGTGATGCCGGCGGGCATGCTGATCGGATCCATGTCAGGCCGCCAACCGGACGCTGTTCCGGGACGCGGCGGCACCGCTGGCCGCCATCCGCGTCTCGGTCTCGACCCGGAGCGCGGCGTCTCGGGCAAGGTCCTCCTTGCGCGGACGGCCACGGGGCCGCTTACGCGGGACCACCGCGCCACGCTCGAAGATCTCGCCGCCCCAGACGCCCCACGGCTCCGCCCGCTCGACCGCGCCGGCCAGACACTCCAGTCGCAGCGGGCAGTCCCCGCACATCGACTTGGCGAGTTCCAGCTCGGCGGGCGAGTCGGAGAACCAAAGGTCAGGGTCGAACTTCCGGCAGGGCAGGTTCGCCTCCAGCTCGACCTGCTGGTCGAGGGGGGCCAACGCCAGACTCATCGCCCGGTCACCTCTCTCTCGCTGCGATCTCGTGGATCGCTGTCAACACCTCTTGTGCCGTACAAAAAACTGAGGCCGCGGATCCCGGTATGCGGGTTCCGCGGCCTCGAGGTGAGCCGGTGGTCTGGGTGTCAGACCGGTGGTCGACCTCGAGGTGGAACGCCGCGGACATCCGTGGCCGGCTTGCTGGCCGGGACGCCCTTACCCGCGAACCCATTGGTCCCCTTGAACCCGGTGGTGGCCGGCTGGGTCAGGAGCCGCTCACGCCGAGCGGAGACCTGGTGCAGCTGGTGCGCCCACGGAGCGCCGGCAGCCGGGACAATCCGGGCAGCAGGCATCTGAACGAGGGCAGCAGGCATCGCCACGGGGCACTCGTACGAATACGTAATCTCCACGGAACTCGCCTCCTGTCTTCGCTCGGGAACCAACGTGGCCAACCCCGTAAGCAGCGCAAACGACGCCGCTCGTCGAGGTGTGCCCTGAGGCTATGCCGCCCCGGGGGGCGAGGGCAAACGATTTTACGGCTCTGTTTCGGAGTTTTTTTCCGGCGCCAGATCGTCGACCGCCGCGCCGGCCACCAGGGCCAGCACCGCATCGCCGTACAGGCCCAGTTTGCGCGCGCCGATCCCGGCGATCGCGAGCAGCTCCTCCGAGCGCTCCGGCCGCCGTTCGGCCAGGGCAGTGAGGGTGGCGTCGGTGAAGACCACGTACGCCGGCACCTTCTGCTCGCCGGCCACCCGTACCCGCCAGTCCCGCAGCCGCTCGTACAGCTCCTCGTCCAGATCGGAGGGGCAGGTGGCGCACCGGCCGAGCTTTCGGTCCGTCCCGGCCAGCAGCGTCGTGCCGCAGATCCGACAGGACACCGGCCGGATGCGCTTCCGCTCCCCTCGGCTCGGCACGGCGGCGCCCGCGGTCGGCCGCTCGCCACCGGAGCGGTCGAGCTGCGGCAGGAACCGGCACGGCCGCCGGGCCCGGCCGCCGGGCGACCGGGCCGATCCGTACGACAGCCAGAGCCACTCGCGGGCCCGGGTCACCCCCACGTAGAGCAGGCGGCGCTCCTCCTCAAGCTGATCCGGCGTCCGGGCGTACGTGGTGGGCAGGGTGCCGTCGGCCAACCCGACGAGGAAGACCGCGTCCCACTCCAGTCCCTTGGCCGAATGCAGCGAGGCGAGCGTCACCCCCTCCACGGTGGGCGCGTGCTGCTGGGCCGCCCGGCGCTGCAACTCGGCGCAGAAGTCGGCCAGACTCATCGTCCGCTCCACGGTCGCGGCCTCGCCGATCGGCAGCGGGACCGGGCTGGCCGCGTACTCCTCAATCTCTTCGCTCGTGACTGCGGGGCTCGCGAGCTCACTCCTCGCACTCGCCCGGGCCAGCTGGACCAGCGCGGCCAGCGCCTCCCAGCGCTCCCGGGCCGCGCCACCGGGCGGGGCTGCGTCCGGGGCCCAGCCCACCGCCGCGAGCGCCTCGGTCACGGCCGGCACCAGGGGCGTCTCCCCGGGGGTGCTCCGGATCGCCGCCCGCAGCGCCACCATCGCCTGCCGCACCTCGGGCCGCTCGAAGAACCGTTCGGCGCCGTGGACGACGTACGGCACCTCGGCCTCGGCGAGCGCCTTCTCGTACGCCTCGGACTGCGCGTTGGTCCGGAACAGCACGGCGATCTCCCGGGCCGGGGTGCCGGCCTCGACGAGTTGCCGGCAGCGGGCGGCCACCGCGGCCGCCTCGGCCGGCTCGTCGGTGAAGATCCGGACGTCCGGTTCGGGGCCCGGGGGACGCTGTCCCAGCAGCTCCAGGCGCAGCCGCGACTCGGCGCCGCGAGCCTGCCGGATCACCGCGTTGGCCAGGCCCACCACCTGCGGGGTGGACCGGTAGTCCCGGACCAGCCGCACCACCACGGCCTCCCGGAAGCGACGCGGGAAGTCGACCAGGTAGCCCGAGGTGGCACCGGTGAACGAATAGATGGTCTGGCTCGCGTCACCGACCACGGTGAGGTCGTCCCGGCCGCCCAGCCACGCCTCCAGCAGGCGTTGCTGCAACGGGTTCACGTCCTGGTACTCGTCGACCACGAAGTGCCGGTACTGCGCCCGGACCTGCTCGGCCACGTCCGGGTGCTCCTCGATCCCCCACACCGCCGCCCGCAGCATGTCCTCGAAGTCGATCACCCCGTTGGAGCGCTTGATCTGCTCGTACGCGGCGAAGACCTCGGCCACCTTGGCGGCCTCGAACGGGGTGTCCCGGGCCGCCTTGGCCGCCGCCACCGCGTACTCCCCCGGTTCCACCAGCGACGACTTCGCCCACTCGATCTCACTGGCGAGGTCCCGGGCGGCCGCCCGGTCGGTCCGCAGACCGGACCGGGCCGCGGCCAGGGTGACCAACCGGACCTTGCTGTCCAGCAGCTCGGGCATGGCCCGGCCGGCGAGCAGCCGGGGCGCGAAGTACCGCACCTGGCGCAGCGCCGCGGCGTGGAACGTCCGGGCCTGCACCCCACCGACACCGAGGGTGCTGAGCCGGGCGCGCAGTTCGGCGGCGGCCCGCGCGGTGAAGGTGACCGCCAGGACGTGCCGGCCGGCGATCTCCCCGGTCAGCCCCCGGTACGCGATTCGCGAGGTGACCGCCCGGGTCTTCCCGGTCCCCGCCCCGGCCAGGACACAGACCGGACCCGCCGGGGCGGTCACCGCTGTCCGCTGCTCCGGATCGAGACCCGCCAGCACCCGGTCCACCGCTGAGTTGGCCGCCACAGCTAGGAATCATGGCAGCCCGCCCCGACGTTGCAGCGACTAGAGTGGCCGGGAACCGGGCGCGGCGCAGTCCCGCCGTCTCATCGTCGGTCGCTCGCAGCCTGTCCGATGGAAGACACTGGAGGACCCCGGTCATGATGACCATGTACTCGACGCCCTGGTGCGGTTACTGCCACCGGCTCAAGTCCCAGCTCGACCGCGAGGGCATCGGTTATGAGGTCGTGGACATCGAGAGCGACCCGGCCGCGGCCGAGTACGTGATGAGCGTCAACGGCGGTAACCAGACCGTGCCGACCATCCAGTTCGCCGACGGCTCCGCGCTGACCAACCCCTCCATCAAGCAGGTCAAGGAGCGGCTGGCCAGCCTGGCTGGCTGAGCAGCGGCTGATCATCGCGGGGCCGACTGAGCAGCGGCTGATCATCGCGGGGCCGGCTGAGCACCGTCTGCCCCGCGACCCGGTTGGTCGCCTGCCGGACCGGCGCCGACAGCGTCGTGGCCAGGATCGTGGTACCCGTGGCGGGCACCGGACATCGTCCGTGCCCGGCCACCGGTTTTGCCGCGATCCTGGCTTTTCTTGTTCATTCCTGTTCAGGACACGCGGGACGGGGTGGGAGATGCGGCCCAACTCACCCCCTTCATACTTACCGTGGGGGGCGCGCTCCGAAGGGTGATCAACGAATCGGGCGTCGTGATTGACACGATCGATCGAAAGAGAGATCCCATGGCCGCACAGCAGCAGAGCCCCATCTTCCGGCGACGTCGTCTGGGCACCGAGCTTCGTCGGTACCGCGAACTCGCCAACCTCACCGGCGATCAGGTGATCGAACGGATCGGTTGGGCATCGGCCTCCAAGCTGTCCCGGCTGGAGAACGGCCGCAGCCGGCCGGAACTCCGCGACATCGAGGACCTGCTGGACATCTACGGCGTGACCGGCGTCGAACGACGGGAACTGCTGGACATCGCCGAGGGCGCGCGGGACATGCGGTCCTGGTTGCGCTCCTTTCAAACCATGACCCCACGGCAGCTCAAGTACGCCGAACTCGAGGCCGGCTGCGCCGAGATCCGGGAGTACAGCCCCGTGGTCATCCCCGGCCTGCTCCAGACCAGGGAGTACACCAGGGTGCGGTTCGTCTCCTCGCTCGGGCTGTCCGACCCGGACGAGCGCGGGACGGACGACATCGGCGACCCGGACACCGAGGTCCAGGCCCGGCTGGCCCGACAGTCGGTGTTCACCCGCGAGTCCGATGCGCCGATGTACGAGGCGATCCTCGACGAGGGGGCGCTGAGCAGCCGCGCGGGCCCGCCGGACGTCATCAGAAACCAACTGCTGCACCTGTGCAGGCTGTCCGAGTTGCCGAACGTGTCCATCCGGATGATCCCCCGCGACACGGTGCTGCCCGGTAACTACCTGCCGCACACCGGGTTCTCGCTGTACCGGTTCGCGGATGACCGCGATCCGGAAACTCTGGCCATAGAGGGCTTGTCCACCAATTTCATGGTTTCGGAGCGCAAAGACCTCTACAGCTATAAAGTGCTGTTCGAGTGGCTGCAAGGGGTGGCACTCTCGGCCGACGCCACACTGTCGTGGCTGGCCGATGCGGCGGGTCGCGCTTCCGGTGGGTTTGCGCCAGAAGCTCCGGTACGGGGCGTCGCACTGCCGCCGCCCCAACGCAACCCGCACGCCGGACGGCTCACAGAGTCGTGAGCGCACCTGGTCCGGCGGGCTGGGAGGTTGGGTGGTGGCCGCTCACCCCGTACAGCAGCGTGAAGACCAGGAGTACCTCATGAACGATGCCCGGACCCCGATGCCCACCTACCGCGAGCAGTCGCTGTCGGCCGCCCCGTGGCGGACCAGCAGCCGCAGCCAGACCTCCAACTGCGTGGAGGTTGCTCCGCTCGGTAGCGGATCGGACCCGGTGGCCCTTCGGGACAGCAAGGACCGGGGCGGACCCGTCCTGATCTTCGGTCGTACCCAGTGGACCGACTTCATCGCCAGCACCAAGGACGGCGAGTTCGACCTCGGCTAGATCGCGCTCAAACCGGCCGCCGGCTCCCCGATCGGGAGCCGGCGGCTCTTTGCCGTCCGGGCAGACACCGCCGCTGCCACCCCGCCGCCGCCACCCGCCGCCATCCACCGTCGTCACCCGGAGCGATCAGCCAGGCATCCGGATACCCGTCCGAGGTCACCCGAACGGGTATTCATGCAGGTGATCGAGGTGTTTCGCTTGCCTATCGATGGTGCCGGCGTGACCATATCCAAGGACTTCGTGGAACTTCCACGAGCCCCGACTTCGTGGAGGTTCCACGAGCACCGACTTCGTGGAGGTTCCACGAGCACCGACTTCGTGGAGGTTCCACGAGTCGCCGGCGGCGCCCACCGGCGCGACCGAACAGCCCCATCCGGCACGGTTACTTCGGAGACACCATGCGGTTTCTGATCGTACGGACCGAAATCAGCGCCGCCGCCGACGACGATCTCGCCGCCGCGCTGGCCGGCGGCCGCCGACTGCGCGACGAACGTACCAGCCCCGAACCGCGCCGCCAGACGGCTTTGGCGGACAACCGGGAGGCGGCGCTCCGGCTGGCCCGCGCGCTGTCCACCGTGGGTGCCGTCCGCGCGGGGCGGCAGCGGGTGAAGGTGCTGCCGATCGACGCGGTCGAAGCACGTACCACCGAAACGCGCGCGGCCTGGCCGCGCAGAGCCGAGCCGCGTACCACCGAGCCCGGTCCGACCACCGTGCCGGGCTGAGCCACCGTCGTCACCGGTGGCCGGCCACCCGTCCCACACCAGGCCGGCCACGACGACGGGACGAAATCCTGGGTTGGGGGGGGGGGGGGGGGGGGGGGGGGGGGGGGGGGGGGGGGGGGGGGGGGGGGGGGGTGGGGGTTAGGGGTACGCTGGCGAAGCAGAGGGAGGGGGGGAGGAGGG
>NZ_JBTIXF010000092.1:0-19693 GCF_055793945.1 Plantactinospora sp. A48
CACCTCCTCGGTCGCCCCCTCCGCGTCTCCTGACCACCCCCCCTTTCCCCTTTTTTTTTCTTCCCCCCCCCCTCCCTGTTTTTCCCCCCCACTCCCCGCGCGGTCGGCCCCGGCGGATCGGTGCGCGCGTTCGGATCGGTACGCGCGGTCGAGTCGGTGGATGCGACCCGCACGGTGGGCACGACCGGCACGGTGGGCACGACCGGCACGGTGGGTGCGGCCCGCACGGTCGAAGCGGTGGCGGCGGTCAAGCCGGACCCGGACGTCGACCCGGGCAGCATCGGCATCCGGCTGCTGGAGGCCCCGGTCATCCGCCGGAACGACCCGCGGGCGTTGCGCTACATCGTCGACCATCTGCCGCCGGGAAAGACGATCAAGCGGAAGGTCCTGGTGACCAACCACACCGGCCAACGCCGGCGGATCGACATCTATCCCGGTGCCGCCACGCTGGAGCGGCAGCGGTTCGTGTTCGGCGAGGGACGGACGGCCAACGAGCTGAGTTCCTGGGTGAGCCTGGACCGCACGTCCGTGACCCTGGACGCCTGGGCGGAGGCCCAGGCGCGGGTCACGATCAGCGTGCCGCCCCGAGCATCGGCGGGCGAGCGGTACGGGGTGGTATGGGCCTCCGCCACCTCCTCGCCGGGCCAGGTGACCCAGATCCACCGGGTGGGCGTCCGGATCTACCTCGACATCGGGCCGGGTGGGGAGCCGGTGTCAGACTTCACCATCGGTGACCTGATCCCGGCGCGCAGCATCGAGGGACAGCCCTCGGTCACAATCCAGACGGTGAACACGGGTGCCCGGGCCCTCGACCTGACCGGGCAGGTCTCGTTGAGCGATGGACCGGCAGGCACCCGTGCCGGCCCCTTCGAGGTGGTCCAGGGCACGACGCTCGCCCCCGGCGAGTCCGGCCAGGTCATCGCCCGACTTCCGAACGAGTTGGCGAACGGGCCGTGGAAACTCACGGTCAACCTGGAGAGCGGGATGGTGAAGAAGAGCGCCACCCGAAAGGTCACCTTCCCGGATCCGGGCAGGGTGGGCAGCTCAGCGCCGACCCTCGCCCAACTGGTGGCCCGCTGGGGGCCACCGCTGGCAGTCGGTGTGCTGGCGGTGACGGTCATCGTGGTCCTGCTGCTCCGGCGAGCGCGGCGACGGGCACTGTCCCGACTGTGAGGTCGGCACGGCCGGGCCCGCCGGCACGGCCGGATCCGCCGGGCCCGACGAGATCCGGCTCACCGAGCCCGGCGACGGACCGCCCACCAGCCCAGGAGCAGCAGCGCCACGCCGAAAAGTGCCAGCAGCACGGCGGCCCGGCCGGGCCCGAAGCCGGTCACCGGTAGCCGCCCGCCAGCATGGGTGGGCGGAGGCTGGGTCGGTGGCTGTGGCTCGGACCAGGTCGGTTGCGGCCCGGGCTGCGTCGGCGGAGCGGACCCGGTCGGGGTCGGCTGGGCCGGTACGACCTCGAAGCTGATTCCCGTTCCCGCCGAGGCCGTCGCCCGGATCACCGCCGGTGCCGGCGCCTGCACGGGTCTGTTGGCGCCACCGGGTAACAGCACCAACGATGCCGCCGCGACCCCCAGGCCGCAGCCGGCCAGGAGCCTCACCGTCGTTCCTTCCGCATGCCGCATCCCCCGCTCTGGCACCCACCTAGCTGGAACGTACCGCCTGGTGATCCCATGCGAAGCGCTTTCGAATCCCACCAGCCGCGCCGGGCATCCCGACGCTACGACTCGCCGCCCAGTCCACCGGTACGACTCGCCGCTCAGCTGGCTGCCAGCAGGACGGGCCGGGCCGCCAGGTAGTACCGCTGGTCGGCGGCGCTCGGGTCGACCGGCGGCGCCAGCCGTTCGACCGCCACGAACCCGTCGGCGGCGTACGCGGCCCCGGGATCCCAGCCCAGCCCGTCCTCGCCGTACCGCAGGTCGAAGCGGGACCGTTCGCGGCCGGTGGCGGAGTCGATGGTGAGCAGCTCCCGGTCCACGGTGAGCAGGTGTACCCGGCCCGGCTCGACCGCGAGGATCGTCGTACCCGTCTCGGCCGTGCGCCGCCAGCCCCTGGCCGCGCCCCGCACCGGCCGGGCGACGACATCGGTGCCGTTGGCCTCCACCGCCAATCCGTCGACGACGGTGCTGCCGGCCGAGTCGAGCGCGGCCACGGCCTCGGGTTCGGTCCGGTCCACCAACCAGCCGTGCCCGCCCGTGCCGTCGGTGACCCGCAGTGCCGGGCATCCGGACCTGCCGGCCGCGCAGCCCAGGCCCACCAGGTTGAGCCGCTCGGCGCTGGCGGCCGACCGCCAGCGCCGGACGACCGCGCCGGTGCCCGGGCTGCGGAACTCGACCGCCCACGGGCTACCGCAGGTGTCCACCGCGACCAGCTGACCCGCCGCCGTGGTCAACTCGTCCGCCCGGCAGGCGGCCGGCACATCGGCCTGCCACAACCGCCGCCCGGTCCCGGCGTCGAGTCCCACCAGTTCGGTCCGGCCGGCCACGGTCAGCACGACGGGTCCGCCCGGCGGTCGGGCCAGGCGCAGACCTGGCGCGTCGTAGCTGGTACGGGCACCGGTGCGCTGCCCGTCGTAGCGGGTGTCGGTCGCCGGTCCGGCCGCCCGCCAGGCCACCCGACCGGTGCGCGCGGCCAGCGCCACCACCTCGCCGTCCGACCAACGGGTCACCACCAGCGGCTCGCCACCGCCCGTACCCGCCGACGGAGCGGCAGTACTCCCGGTGCCCGACGGGCCGACGGCGCCACTGGTGCCCGACGGGTCGGCAGCGCCACCGGGGATCGACGGGTCGACGGCGCCACCGGGGATCGACGGGTCGACGGCGACCAGGCCGGTGAGCTGCGCCGGCCAGCGCCGGTACGCCCAGTACGGAGTGTTGCGGTACTTCGCGTCGACCGGTCCGTCCGCGCTCACCTCGCGGGGCGCCGCCGACACCCGGATCCGGCCCGCGACGATCAGCGGAGCCGTCGGCAGGGTGCCGATCACTCCCGGCGGGCTGTCGGGCGCGGCCGGATAGCTCGCCGGCCGGGCCGCCGTGAGCACCTCGGCGGGAGCGAAGACCCGGTAGGCAACCACGCCGGTCAGCGCGACCACCAGCACCGCCGCGCCGGCACCGATGGTCCGACGGAGCCGCCGCGAGATCGCCATACCCGGACCCTATCCACCGGCCGACCAGCCCACGCCACAGCCCAGCAACCTCGATCACCGACCTGGCGGGAGCTGTCGCCGCTGGGGTCCACCAGGCAGCTCGACCAAGCCCAACCACCAGGGGTTTCCGCCGACCCGCCCACGACGGGATCAAGCCCGACCGCCCAAGGGTTTCCGCCGACCCCGCCCACGACGGGATCAAGCCTGACCGCCCAGAGTGGGCGGGGTCGGCGGAAACCCCACCGTGGACGAGGCCAGCGGAACCCCCGGGCGCGGTCGCGGAACCCCCACCCGGAGTGGGCCGGGGTCGGCGGAACCCGAAAGGTGAGCGCGCGAACCGATCAGGCTGCCGTGGCCGGGTCGCCCCGGTGGTGCCGTTCGCGGCCGGCCCGTCGCTCCACGGCGGCGGCCAGGTCGGCCAGGTCGCGCCGCAGCGCCCCCTCGACGGTCCGGGCCGCCAGGCCGCCGAACATCAGCGCCAGCAACCGACCGTACGGGGCGGTGGGGCCGCCCTCCTGGATCGCCGTGACCGTGGTCGAACCCCGGTGTCGGCCCATGGTGACCGGGGTGAACCGGTAGGTGATCCGGTAGTCGGCGCCGACCCCGGGCGACGCCAACACGCACAGCAGCGGCGGATCGATCCGCTGCACCACGTACTCCTCGCCGACCTGGAGACCGTCCGGCAGGGTCCGCACCTCGCGCCATCGGGTGCCGGTGTCGAACGGGCCGGCCGAGCGGACTTCCACGCTCTCCACCGTGGACAGGTGGGTGGCCCGCGCGGGCAGGTCGGTGAAGACCCGCCACAACTCGTCAACGTCGGCGCCGATCATCCTGGTCACTGCCACCGTCGACATGGGCACCTCCCGTCACAACGGTACGACTCCCCGCGCGATCCGTCACCGGGTTATCCGCACTGAGTAACCGGGGTTACAGACCCTCCCGGCTGGCGGGAAAGACCAATTGATCGGATGGCCCGCCATCCATCGTTATGGTCGGATACCCGATCAGCGGAGGGTGAGCGTTGCGTCGCTCAGGGCAAATAGGCAGACTCGAATCAACGCCGTCCGCACCGGCGCCCCTCCGGGGCCGGTCCGCGGGACGGGCCCGGGGTACGCGCGGTGGTCGGCGCGGTTGACGGGGAGGCGGCAATCTCGATGCGGCAGGACGGGGACGACTGGCCGGCGGAGCCGGGACCGGCCCGCGCATGGTGGGAGAACCCCGGCCAGCCGACGCCGTACCTGCTCTGGGGGCTGCTCTGGTGCCGGTGCGGCACTCCGATGGTGCCCGTGGACCGGCGCGGTCGACTCGGGTCACCGGAACGCTTCTACCGCTGCGACGCCGGGTGCGGGCGGTCTCCCGTACCGGCCGGGGGTCTTGAGGGTGAGGTGTTCCAGGCGGTGGCGGCGGCCGCGCTGGACCGCTCCCCCCGGTGGACCCTCCAGTGGTGGTGGACCAGGCGGACCGTCCACCTGCGGGCGGACCCGGACCAGCGACGGCGGTTGATCCGGCGGTGGGTCCGCAGGGTGGTCGCCGACGCGGGCCAGCCACCCCTGGTCCTCTGGGCCGATTACGCCCCGGCGTCGTCCTGACCTTCGGACGGTCCACCGGACCGGTTGGAACCCGCCGATCCACCGACGGTTCCACCGCCCGCCGTGCCGGCGGTCAACGACGCCGGCCAGATGGTGCCGGTGACGTCGCCCAGCGCCACCGTCGTACCGTCCGGGCCGGCGGCGGTCGCCGTGATCGTGACGGTGTCGCCGTCGGCCAGGAAGGTCCGGTCCGAGCCGTCGGACAGCCGTACCGGTTCGGCGCCGCCCCAGGTCAGCTCAAGGAAGGAGCCGACCTGGCCGCGTTCGGGCCCGGACACGGTGCCGGAGGCGTACAGATCGCCGGTGCGCAGGGCGGCGCCGTTGACGCTCAGGTGCGCGAGCTGCTGGGCGGGCGTCCAGTACATGCCCGCGAACGGCGGCTCGCTGACCCGGTCACCGTTCCAGTCGACCGCCAGCCGCAGATCCAGGCCGAGTCGCGGTACGTCGCGCAGGTAGTCCAGCACCGGCGGGTCCTGCTCGGGAGCCGGCACCCAGGCGTCGGCGAGCGCCTCCAGCGGTACGACCCAGGCCGACATCGAGGTCGCGAACGACTTGCCCAGGAACGGGCCCAAGGGCTGGTACTCCCATGCCTGGATGTCCCGGGCGGACCAGTCGTTCACCAGGACGACCCCGAAGACGTGCGCCGCGAAGTCCGCCACCGGCACCGGTTCGCCGAGGGCGGAGGGGACTCCGACGACGAAGCCGACCTCCGCCTCGATGTCCAGTCGGGTCGACGGGCCGAAGACGGGGCCGTCGGCGGACCGGCGCTGGCCGCACGGGCGGACGATGGGCGTACCGGACACCACCACCGTGCCGCTCCGGCCGTGGTAACCGATCGGCAGGTGCCGCCAGTTCGGCAGGATGGCCGGCTGGCCCGGCCGGAAGATCTGGCCGACGTTGCCCGCGTGGTGCTCCGACGAGTAGAAGTCGACGTAGTCGGCGACCTCGATCGGCAACAGCAGTTCGACGTCCGCGAGCGGGACGAGCAGCGGTTCGACCGCCGCCCGGTGCGTGGTGTCGGTGAGCAGTTCGACGATCCGCTCCCGCACCGCCGTCCACTGCGGCCGGCCGAGCGCCAGGAACTCGTTGAGCGTCGAGCTGAGCAGCGCGCCACCGGCCAGGATCAACCCGGCCCGCTCGGCCGCGGCCAGGTCGAAGACCAGGTCGGCGACGCGGACCCCGATCCGCGGTTCGGCACCGGGGGCACGGAACACCCCGTACGGCAGGTTGTGCGTGCCGTACGGGGAGCCCACCGCGTCGGATACCCAGGTCATGTCACGGATCTCCCGTTCACCAGTTCCAGCCGGATGAGGTCGTCCACCGGGTCACCGACGCTGCACGAACCGAACCCGATCCACAGCGGCCGGGTCCCGTCGCGGTGCGCCCGGATGGGCTCCACCAGCCGGAGCCGATCGGTCGCGGCGAGCAGTTCGGCCACCTCCGCCACCTCGGCGCCGTCGCTGGCGGCGAGCGTAGCGGCGAGCACGTTGCCGAACCCGTGGTGCACGAAGCCGGTCTCCGGATCGGCGTGCCGGACGGCATGGTGCAGTCCGGCGGTGAGCTTGAACGGCACCGCCCGGTCGCGGCAGGCGCAGATCACCGCGGCGAGTTCGACAGGCGTGGGGAACAGCTCGGCCGCCAGTCCCCCGGTGCGGAACTTCGCCGCCATCCGGACGCCTGCGGCACGCGCGGCGGCGATCGTGTCGAGTGCGGCCAGCAGCCCGAAGGTGAGCGGCACTTCGGCGTAGAAGTCCAGGTCCGGCCGGTCGGCGGCCAGCCGCGTCAGCCCGGCCAGGCCCGGCTGGGGGTCCTCGCCCCGCTTGGCCACCGCCATCTCGACCTGCCGGACGGTGGTCCCGGCCGGCGCGGGGTGGTTCAGCACGTCGGACAGGCGGTCGATCCCGATGTCACCGACCAGCCCGAGTTGGATGACCTCACCGGAGCACAGCCGGGGGGTGCCGGAGGCGAGCACCGGGCCGGTTTCATCAGCCGGCTCGACGAGGCCGTCCAGTGCCCCCGTGCTGACGGCGGAGGCGGGCAGCAGCAGGGGACCGACCAGATCGGCGTACCAGGCGGCCCGGTGCCGGCGGTGCGCGACGACGGCGTCGGGCACCGTCGCGCTGCCGGGTGGAAAGACCGCGGCGTCGTCGATCAGCCCGGCGAGCAACCGGGGCACCTGCGTTGACACGAACAGAGAACTTACGGGACGCTACGAGTAACGGACAACCGTGTCCGATTATCGGACACCATCGGCCGGTAACCGGGACGAATCGGGAGGCGGAATGCCGTACTACCGCAGCGTCGGCGAGGTGCCCCGCAAGCGACACACCCAGTTCCGCCAGCCCGACGGAAGCCTGTACGCCGAGGAGCTGATGGGTCAGGAGGGCTTCTCGTCCGACTCCTCGCTGCTCTACCACCGGCACCTGCCGACCGCCATCGTGGCCGCCGAGGCGTTCGACCGGCCCGCCGTCACCCGCGCCCCCAACCTGCCGCTCAAGCCCCGGCACCTGCGTACCCACAAGCTGGACTCCGCCGGCGCCGACCCGGTGCTCGACCGGCGGTACCTGCTGGCCAACGACGACGTCCGGCTCGCCTACGCGGTGGCCGACCGGCCGTCCCCGCTCTACCGCAGCGCCCTCGGCGACGAGTGCCTGTACGTGGAGTCCGGCGCGCTGCGGGTCGAATCCACGTTCGGGACCCTGGACGTGGGCGCCGGCGACTACGTGATCATCCCGACCTCGGTCATCCACCGGCTCGTCCCGACCGGCGACGACCCGGTCCGGCTGCTGGCCATCGAGGCGACCGGGCACATCGGCCCGCCCAAGCGGTACCTGTCGGTGCGTGGCCAGTTCCTGGAGCACTCGCCGTACTGCGAACGGGACGTCCGCGGCCCCGACGGGCCGCTGCTGGTCGACGAGACGGACGTCGAGGTCCTGGTCAAGCACCGGGCCCGCACGGGTCGCCCCGGCGGCGACGGTACGGCCTGGACCCGGTACGTCTACGCCAACCACCCGTTCGACGTGGTCGGCTGGGACGGGCACCTCTACCCCTGGGCGTTCTCGATCCACGACTTCGAGCCGATCACCGGCCGGGTCCACCAGCCGCCACCGGTGCACCAGACGTTCCAGGGTCCGAACTTCGTGATCTGCTCGTTCGTGCCGCGCAAGGTCGACTACCACCCACAGGCGATCCCGGTGCCGTACAACCACCACAACGTCGACTCCGACGAGATGATGTTCTACACGGGCGGCAACTACGAGGCCCGCCGCGGCTCCGGCATCGAACAGGGCTCCATCTCGCTGCACCCGGGCGGCTTCACCCACGGCCCGCAGCCCGGTGCCGTCGAACGGGCCATCGGGGCGGACTTCTTCGACGAACTGGCCGTGATGGTGGACACGTTCCGCCCGCTGGACCTGTGCGAATCGGGACTGGCCTGCGAAGACCCCGGGTACGCCTGGACCTGGGCCGGCCGGAGTGGGAGTTAAGAAGGGGCCCTTTCTATACAAAAAGCGATAACAGGGTGCCCTTCCTTACTGATGGACGGTGGCGACGGCGATCGCCGCCAGTCCCTCGGCCCGGCCGGTCAGCCCGAGCCCGTCGGTGGTGGTACCGGAGACCGTCACCGGTGCGCCAACGGCCGCGCTCAACACCTGCTGCGCCTCGTCCCGACGCCGACCGATCTTCGGGCGTACCCCGATGACCTGGATCGAGACGTTTCCGATCTCCAGCCCGGCCGCGCGTACCCGGCGGGCGGTCTCGGACAGCAGCGCCACCCCGGCCGCGCCCGCCCACTCCGGTTCGGCCACGCCGTAGTTCGACCCGAGATCGCCGAGCCCGGCAGCCGAGAGCAGGGCATCGCAGGCCGCGTGCGCGGCCACGTCGCCGTCCGAGTGTCCGGCGAGCCCGTCCACGTCCGGCCACAGCAGGCCGGCGACCCAGCACGGCCGGCCGGCCTCGAAGGCGTGCACGTCGGTACCCACGCCCACCCGGGGAACGATCATGAGACGAGGGTACGCCAGCACGACCTCGACGACCCAAAACCGCACCCTCGCCCCCACCCCCCACCCCCACCCGTTGCCGCTGCTGACAACGCGGCCACGCCGAGATCTTGGAGTTCCGTTGCCCTCCGGGGGGTAGAGGAAATCCAAAATCCGAATCGGCCCCGCCGCCGAGTCGGCTGGGGGGCCGACGGGAGGGCCGGGGGCCTGCCGGGGCCGGCGGGTGGGAGGCCTGCCGGGGCTGGCGGGCGGGCCGGGTCGGCCGGGGGGCCGGGGAGGCCGGGAGGCCGGGGGGCCGGCGGGAGGCCGGAGGCCGGAGGCCGGGGGGCCGGCGGGAGGCCGGAGGCCGGAGGCCGGGGGGCCGGCGGGAGGCCGGGGGCCGGGGGCCGGGGGGGGCCGACGGGTGGGAGGCCGGCCGGGGGCCGGCGGGCGGGCCGGGGGGCCGGCCGAGGGCTGGCGGGTAGGAGACCGGCCGGAGGGCCGGAGGGCGAGGGGGGTCAGGGGAGTGGGTGGGTCAGGAGGTGTTCGGCGAGGAGGAGGTCGAACGGGCGGGTGATCTTCAACGCGTACTCGGAGCCCGGTACACACGTCACCGGCACGCCCTGCTTCTCGGCCAGGCCCGCGTCGTCGGTCAGCGGATCGACGGCCGCGGCATGGGCGGCCACCAGCACCGCCCGACGGAAACCCTGTGGGGTCTGCACGGCCCGTAGCGTCGCCCGATCGACCGTGCCCAGCACGAGGTCGTCGCCGGAGACCTCCTTGATCGTGTCGACCACCGGCAGCACCGGGATCACGGCGTCCCGGCCAGCCCGCACCGCCGCCGCCACCGACTCGACCAGCTGTGCCGGGGCGAGTGCCCGCGCGGCGTCGTGGACCAGGATGATCTCGGGGCCGGGAGGCACCGCGGCGAGCGCGGCGGCCACCGATTCCTGCCGGGTCACCCCGCCGGGCACCACGGTGACCGGCGCCACCGGGGCCAGCAGCGCCCGTACGGTTTCCAGCTCGGCGACGGGGGCGGCCACGATGATCGATCGTACGGACGGCGCGGCCGCGATCCGCCGCACGGCGTGGACCAGCAGTGGTTCGCCAGCGAGTGGTCGCAGCGCCTTGGGCGCCCCCGGGCCGAGGCGTACGCCGGCACCACCCGCAGGAACAAGGACCGCGACGTCACCGCACGGATTGAGCTGCGCGGTCACGTCGCGGTCCTCAGATGGTGATGGCCGGAGAGTGTCAGGCCTCGGTCAGCACCTTGTCGAGGAGGGTCTCCGCCTCGTCCTTGGTGCTCTTCTCGGCGAGCGCGACCTCGCCGACCAGAATGTCCCGGGCCTTCGCGAGCATCCGCTTCTCGCCCGCCGACAGGCCACGCTCACGCTCACGACGCCAAAGATCCCGCACGACCTCGGCAACCTTCAGCGGGTTACCGGAGGCCAGCTTCTCCAGGTTCGCCTTGTAGCGCCGCGACCAGTTCGTGGGTTCCTCGGTGTGCGGAGCACGGAGGACATCGAAGACCTTGCCCAGGCCCTCCTCGCCGACCACTTCGCGCACGCCCACGATCTCGGCGTTCTCGGCAGGCACCCGGACCGTGAGGTCACCCTGAGCGACCCTCAGGACGAGGTACTGCTTGGGCTCGCCCTTGATGACCCGAGTCTCGATTGCCTCGATGAGTGCGGCCCCGTGGTGGGGGTAAACAACGGTCTCGCCGACACTGAAAACCATAGGTTCGAAACCCCTTTCGCTGTGTCTAGGGTAACACGCTCAGGCACCCATGTCTCACCGCAGTCCTGACCGTTAACGCAGCTCAGAGGCCCTGTGAGAGGTCTTTCTTCGGCTTGACAGCCCGCCGAATCAATGGTTTCAACACGCTGAGTTACGTACAGATCACCCGCCGACAGGGCGGCGGCACCGCTGGTCGGCGTACGCCGTCCGTTACCAATGGTATCTCCCCGGTACGGCCCGACAGGCCCGGAACGAGGGGTAGGTAACCCCACACACTGGCGGTACGCCGTCCCGTGCGGGACGCTGGAAGCCGAGCAGCACCCGTCTTCGCCGACCCCGGGAGGCGCGATGAGTTCGTCGGGCAATGGCGACGGTTGGCCGGAGGGCGGGCTGCCCGACCTACCGCCCGACTGGGGACCGGTGATAATCCCCGACAACGCCGCGGAGCTGGCCCTCGAGGCCGCTGCCGTGCGCCGCGAGCTGCGCCGGCGGTCCCAGGCCGCCCGCTGGCAGCGCCGGTTCGGCCGGTTCTCCCTGGCCGGGCCGCGACTCGCCCGGCTGCCCCTGCTGGTCCTCATGATCGCCATCCTGGCGACGCTGGCCAGCCTCTTCACGGTGATCCGGGCCAACCCGAGCCGGCAGCCCGGGGTACGGACCAGCAATCCGACGGTCGTGCCGTCCACCGGAGGCAGCGGCAGCACCCCGACGGGCACGCTGCCGGCCCTCGACCTGATCGGCGAGCGTGGCGAACTCGTCTCGCTGCGCAGCCTGCTGCCCGCGCTGATCATGGTGGTGGACGGCTGCTCCTGCGAACGGCAACTCGACGCCGCCGCCCTCGCCGCACCCCCTGAGGTGACCGTCGTCGCGCTCGTCAGCGGTCGGGTCCCGGCCGGCCCGGTCGCCGGTCGCCCCACCTCGTCCCGGCCGATCCGGCGGCTCGTCGACCCGACCGGCGAGGTGCGCTCCTCGCTGCGACTCAGCTCCCCCGACGGCCGCGCCACCGCCGTGCTCGTCGGCCGGTCGGCCCGGATCGTACGCATCCAGTCCGGCTCGTCGGACCCGGCCGCCGAGTACGGCACCGAGCTACCCGAGCTGGTCAACCGCTGATCGGGCCGCCGCACCGGTCCAGCAGTGTGGCGTACAGGGTGAGGCCCGGGCCGAACGCGAGCATGAGCACCCGCGCGGGCGGTCGGGCCGCTCGCCGCATCCGGTCCAGGATCAGCAACGTGGTCGGCGACGAGCAGTTGCCATGCTCCGCCAGCGTCTCCCGGGACGCGGCCAGCGCCTCGGGCCCGAGACCCAGCTCGCGCTCCACCACGGTGAGGATGCGCGGCCCGCCCGGGTGCACCGCCCAGCCGTCCACGTCGGACCGGTCCAGGCCGTGCCGGCCCAGCACCTCGTCCACCAGCCGGGCCACGTGCGCGGCCAGCACCTGCGGGACGCGCGGCGACAGCCCCATCCGGAATCCGGTGTCGGTGACCTCCCAGGTCATGTGGTCCGCCGTGGAGGTGTCGGTGACCGCCGCGACCTCCCGGACGACGTACCCGGGCAGGCCGCCGGAGCCGGGCAGGGTGCCGCCGGGCAGATCGCGACCGGGCCGCAGCACCGCCGCGACGGCCGCGTCCGAGAACAGCGCGTGCGAGACGATCTGCTGGGTGTCCACCCGGGCCGTCGCGGGCTGGATGTGCAGGCTGGTCAGTTCCGCGCAGAGCAGCAGCGCGGGGCGACCCCGGGCCGCCACGAAGTCGCTCACCGCGCCCAGCCCCGGCAGGGCCGCGTAGCAGCCCATGTGCCCGATGAACAGCCGTTGGGTGTCGGTGGCCATCCCCATGTCCCGGGCCAGCAGAATGTCCAGCCCGGGAGTCGCGTACCCGGTGCAGGAGCAGACCGCGAACAGGCCGAGATCCTGTGCGGACAGGCCGGCGGCGGTCAGCGCCCGATCCACCGCCTCCTTGCCGAGCGGCAACGCCTCGGTCAGATAGCGCCGCATCCGCCGCTCGGTCGGCCAGTCCGACACGTCCTCCAGCAGCGGGTTCACCGCCGCCTGCCGGGTGGTCACGCCAGAGTTCGCGAAGATCCGTTCGGCCAGCGCCCGGGTGGGGCCGGCGAAGTGCCCGGCGAAGAATCCCGACCACAACTCCTGCTGGGACGCCCGGGGCGGCAACGCCACGCCCAGTCCCGCGAGCACCGGTGGTTCCGTCATGAGGTCCGCCTCTCGTCTCGGCACCATCGGCTCAACCGGCCCCGGCCGGCGCTCACCATCGGGGCGCCGAGCCGTCCCGGTCCGGGTCCCCGCCCAGCGCCGCGATGCCCAGCCAGTCGGCACAGACATCGGAGGTGGCCGGGTGCAGCGACCCGCACCGGGCGTCCCGGTAGAGCCGCTCCAGCGGGTGCCCACGCCGGGTCGACGACGTCCCGGCCGCCTCCACCATGGACGCCGCCACCTCGGCCGCCGTCGTCCCGGCCAGCAGCTTGGCCCGCCACACCCACCGGTTCGTCTCCTCGTCACCGGGCGCCTCGTCCACCCGGCGCGCCGCCTCGGCGACCACCAGACCGGTGGCGGCCACCGCCGCGTCGGCCCGACCGACCCGGGCCCGCACGGCCGGCAGTCCGGTCAGCCCGCGCTCGTTCAGGTGCGCCACCGCCGCGTCGACCGCCGCCCGCGCCACCCCGACGTAGACCGCCGCGTAACTGGCCACCAGCCAGTGCGGCATCAGTTGCGCCACCACCAGCGCCAGCCCTTCGACGCCGCCGAGCAGCCGGTCGGCCGGTACGACGGTGTCCAGGTGCAGATCGTGCGAGGCGGTGGCCCGCATGCCGAGCGCGTCCCAGGTCGGTTCGACCGTCACCCCGGCCGACGCCGGCACCAGGAACTGCGACACCACGGACTGGTCCGCGGCGCTGCGGGCGGCCACCAGATAGGCGTCGGCGTGACCGGCGCCGGAGCAGAACGTCTTGGCACCCTTGATGTGGTAACCGCCGTCCACCGGTTCGTAGACGGTGGACAACTGCGACAGCCGCGCTCCCGCGCCACGCTCGCTCATGGCCACGCCGTACCAGGAACCGGCCGCCGCGTCCGCGAGCAGCCGGTCGCGGGCGGCGAGCGCCTCGTCCGGGATGCCGAGCGCCTCGGCCAGTTCCTCGGTGACCGCGCCCAGCGCGCCGGTCACCGAGGCGTGCATGTTGAACACCAGCGCCGTCGCGCCGTTACCCCGGGCCAGCTCCGTCGCGACCGCCGCGTAGCCGGCGAAGCTGGACCCCAGGCCACCCTGTTCGGGCGGCACCATCAGCCCGAGCAGCCCCGCGGCGCCGAGGTCCGCGAAGTCCGCCACCGGAAAGGACCCCTCCCGGTCGTGCTCCGCGGCCCGGGCCGCGAACCGCGGCGCCAACCGGCGCGCGGCGTCGAGCGCATCCACCGCCATACCGCCCCCTTCGCCCATCGCCATTACCCCCATCGGGATCCGCTATCCGCTCTTGACACCCCGACCCTGGTAGAGGACGGCGGTCGACCAGGTGGGAACGATCCGTGGCGCGACCCCGACCGTGGCCACCCGGACCGGGCCGGCGGTGTCCACCGTGGTCCCGGCGGATCGGACGCCGGCCGGGTCGGGCCGGGCCGGGCCGGTGGTGTCCACCGTGGTCCCGGCGGGTCGGACGCCGCTCGGGTCGGTCCGGGCCGGACCCGTGCCGGCGCTCATGTTCCGCGCCGGCAGAGCCCGGCGCACCAGCCAACGAAGCGTGCCCCACAGCTGCGGACGGACGCCACGGACCCGCAGCGGTACGCCGTGCCGGGCACACTCGGCGACCAGTTCCCGGGCGTTCACGAACAACCGTGGGTCGTGGATGCCGCGCGGCACCCCGGGCAGCAGCTCGGCCACCCGGATGGACAGCAACCGGCTCAGTCCGGTGTCGTTGAGCGTGTCGAGCACCAGGGTGCCCCCTGGCCGCAGCACCCGACACGCCTCGGTCACCGCGCGCCGCCAGTCCGGCACGTGCTCCAGCAGCTCGCCCACGGCCACCACATCGGCGCAGGCGTCGCGGAGCGGGACCGCCATGGCGTCCCCGTTGACCGTCGCCACGCCATGCGCGGCGGCCTGGTCGAGAGCCGACCGGGTCAGGTCGACGCCCACGTGCCGGTAGCCGCGCTCCGCGACGTACGGGGCGAGCAGCCCGGCCCCACAGCCGAGGTCGACCAGGACGGCGCCGGAGCGCCGGGCCGGTGGCACCAGTTCGGCCCTGGCCGCGGCCAGCCAGTGCAGCATCGCGAACGCGCCGTCCGGCCGCCACCACTCGTCGGCCAGGTCGTCGTACTGCCCGAGGTCGTTGCGGGGACGAGCGGGAGCCGACGACGGGATGGCGACGCGGGCTCCCTCGTCTCGCATGGTGTCGAGCGTGGCACGACTCGCGGGTAACGGCCAGACTTCCCGTGTGCCGTGTCAGGTGTTGGGGCTGATCAGAGCCAGTCATCCGGAGCCCGCGGTGGCGGTCACCACCGTCACCGTGCTGCTGGCCGCCGGTGCGGGTCACCGGCCGAGCGGGCTGGTCGCGTTGGGTGCCACCGTGCTGGCCAGCCAACTCGCGGTGGGCTGGAGCAACGACTGGCTGGACGCCGACCGGGACACCCGGGTCGGCCGCCGGGACAAACCGGTGCCGGCCGGACAGGTCGAGCGGCGGACCGTCGGGGCCGCCGCCCTGGTCGCGACGGTGGCCACGCCGCTGCTGGCGCTGCTGCTGAACCCGCTGTCCGCCGCCTGCGTGGTCCTGGCCCTGGTGTCGGCGCTGCTCTACAACTGGCCGCTGAAGTCGACCCCGCTGTCGGTGCTGCCGTACGCGGTGTCCTTCGGCGCGCTGCCCGCGAGTGTGGTCCTGGCCCTGCCCGGTGCGCCGGCCCCACCGGTCTGGCTGCCGGTGGCCGGCGCGCTGCTCGGTGCGGGGGCGCACTTCGCGAACGCGCTCCCCGATCTCGACGACGACGTCCGGACCGGTATCCGGGGGCTGCCGCACCGGCTCGGTCCCGGCCGGTCCGCCCTGGCCGCCAGCGCACTGCTGGCGACCGCCACCGCGGTGCTGGTCTTCGGCCCGGCCGGGCCGCCGTCCTGGGCCGGTTGGACGGCGGCCGTCGCCACCGTGGTCGTCCTGCTCCTCGGCTGGTACGTCGGCCGGCCCGACCCCGTCGACCCGCCGGTGGCCCGGCCGGTCGCCGCGTTCCGGGCGGTCATGCTGGTCGCGGTGATCGACGTGGTGCTGCTGATCCTCGGCGGCCGGTTGAGGTGAACGGGTCGGGACAGCCACCTGCCGACCCTCCCGATCACCGGGTCCGCATACAGCGGCCGATCACGGGCAACTACCCTGGAGCCCGGCCCAGGGACGGCCACGGATCGTGACGAGGAGGACCGACGTGACGCGCTCGATCAGCCGAACCCGGCGGGTGGCGCTGCTGCTGGCCGGCGGGGCCGCGGCCGCCATCACCCCGCTGCTGGCCGGGTGCGGGGCTGGACAGATCGCCGAGACCGCCAAGATCGAGCCAGCCATCGCCGGCGTGAACACGCAGAGCAGTGACGGTTCCTTCAAGGTCCGCGATCTCGCCGTCGACTACGTCGGCACGTCCGGTTACCAGGCCGGCGCGGACGCGACCGTGCACGCGGTCCTGTACAACGACGCCCAGAACCCGGTCACCGTCAAGATCGGCTCCAGTTCGGCCGCATCGGTCGCGCTGGCCACCGGGCCGGCGCCCAGCGCGGTTCCGGGTGCGGGACAGCCGACCGCCACGCCGGGCGGCAGCGCCACGGTGAGCCCGGGCCCCACCCGGTCGACCGGTGCGCCGTCCAGCCCGTACCCGGGTGGCCTTCCCGGCACCGGGACGCCCAGCCCGTCGACCTCCACGGAAACGCAGGCGACGCCGTCAGCCGGCGCCACCGAGTCGCCGTCGGCCGGCGCGACCGGCGCGACTCCGGCCGGACCAGCCAGCATCGAGATCCCGGCACACGGCTTCGTCGTCCTCGACCGTCAGGCCGGAAGCCACCTGCGGCTGGTCGGCCTGTCCGGCGCACTGGCTCCGGGCCAGTCGGTGCAGTTGACCTTCGAGGTGAACGGCCAGCAGTTGACCGCCTCGGCGCCGGTCGGCGTGCCGCTGACGCCCGCACCGACCGCACCGCCGGTCGTGGGCACCGGCGAAGAGGCCGCCAGCCACAGCTGACCCGCCAGCCACGGCGGGCCGCCCGGACCGTCTGGACTGGCGGGTACGGCGTTGTTGACCCGCCCAGCCCTCGGTTGTCACACCGGTTGGTTACCGTTCCGGTGTGACTTCCCGCGCGGTACCCCGTACCGGATCGACCTCCCGGAGCCGGGGGGCGACCCGCGAGCCTCGTCCGGCGTACGCGTGCGACGCCTGCGGCCACCAGCCGCCCAAATGGGTGGGCCGGTGTCCGGAGTGCGGCGAGTGGGGTTCCGTCGTCGAGTCGACGCTCACCGGGCCGACCGTCTCGGGCCGGGTGGTCAGTTCGCGGGCACCGGCCGAGCCGGCCAGGCCGATCGCCACGATCAGCGCCGCGCCCGCTCGGGCCCGCCCCACCGGCGTCGCCGAGTTGGACCGGGTGCTCGGCGGCGGTCTGGTGCCCGGTGCCGTGGTGCTGCTCGCGGGTGAACCGGGGGTGGGCAAGTCGACCCTCCTGTTGGACGTCGCCCAGCAGTGGGCCACCGGTGCTGGCAGCCCGTCGCTGGTGGTCAGCGGGGAGGAGTCGGTCAGCCAGGTCCGACTGCGGGCCGAGCGGATGGGCGCCCTGCACGACCAGCTCTACCTCGCCGCCGAGAGCGACCTGGCAGCGGTGCTGGGACACCTCGACGCGGTCAAGCCGGGTCTGTTGGTGCTCGACTCCGTGCAGACGATCTCGATGCCGGGCACCGAGGGCGTCTCCGGCGGCGTCACCCAGGTCCGGGCCGTCACGGCGGCACTGGTGGCGGTGGCCAAGGAGCGCGGCATCGCGACCGTGCTGGTGGGCCACGTCACCAAGGACGGTCAGGTGGCCGGCCCCCGGGTACTCGAACACCTGGTCGACGTGGTGCTGCACTTCGAGGGCGACAAGCACTCCTCGCTGCGGATGGTGCGCGGGGTGAAGAACCGGTTCGGCGCGGCCGACGAGGTGGGCTGCTTCGAGATGCACGAGGGCGGCATCACCAGCCTCGCCGACCCGTCGGGGCTGTTCCTCACCCGCTATTCCGAGCCCGTGCCCGGCACCTGCGTGACGGTGGCGATGGAGGGCCGGCGAGCGCTGGTCACCGAGGTGCAGGCGTTGATCGGCGCCACCGTGGCCGGTTCTCCGCGACGTACCGTGTCGGGCCTGGACGGGGCCCGGCTGGCGATGGTGCTCGCGGTCCTGCAGCGGCGCACCGACCGGCTCACCCTGCACGACCGGGAGGTCTTCGCGGCCACCGTGGGCGGCATCCGGGTGGTCGAGCCGGCGGCCGACCTGGCGGTCGCGCTCGCCGTGGCCTCCGGCGGGATCAACCTGGCCATTGCCCCGCACCTGGTGGCCATCGGCGAGGTTGGCCTCACCGGCGAGGTCCGCCGGGTCGGCGCGGTGCCGCGACGACTGGCCGAGGCAGCCCGCCTGGGCTTCCGGTATGCGCTCGTTCCGCCCGGTTGTGGCCCCGAAGCGTCCGGAATCCGGCCGGACGGCATGCGGGTGACCGAGGTGGGCGACCTACGGACGGCACTGAACATGGCCGCCCGGCTCTCCGCCGATGACTGACCACTCGGCCACGCTCCGCCAGGCCGTGGCACATCACAGTAACCACGACGGCACCCACCGCAGACCAGTCCGTAGACTGTCCGGGTGCCGATCGACCGCGACGCGAACCGAATCACCGGCGCCATCCCGCAGGTCCGGGCTGGTGCCCCGGCCGCGTCGGCGCGCCCCATCTCCGCCGGCATGGCGATGAGCGCGCCCGGCTCCACCGGTGACCCGTTGCGGGCCAATCTGGCACTCATGGCCCCGGGCACCGCGCTGCGTGACGGGCTTGAGCGGATCCTCCGGGGCCGCACCGGCGCGCTGATCGTGCTCGGGTACGACAAGACCGTCGAGTCGTTGTGCACCGGCGGATTCCCGCTGGATGTCGAGTTCTCCGCCACCCGGGTCCGCGAGCTGTGCAAGATGGACGGCGCGGTGGTGCTGTCCAGCGACGGCACCCGGATCGTACGGGCCGCGGTGCATCTGATGCCCGATCCGTCAATCCTGACCGAGGAGTCCGGCACCCGGCACCGGACCGCCGAACGGGTGGCCCGGCAGACCGGCTACCCGGTCATCTCGGTCAGCCAGTCGATGCGGATCATCAGCCTCTACGTGAACGGCCAGCGGCACGTCCTGGACGACTCGGCCGCCATCCTGTCCCGGGCCAACCAGGCGTTGGCCACCCTCGAGCGGTACAAGCTGCGGCTGGACGAGGTCTCCGGCACCCTCTCCGCGCTGGAGATCGAGGATCTCGTCACGGTGCGCGATGCCGTGGCCGTGGTGCAGCGGCTGGAGATGGTCCGGCGGATCGCCGACGAGATCGCGGGGTACGTCGTCGAGCTGGGCACCGACGGCCGGCTGCTGGCCCTCCAGCTCGACGAGCTGATGGCGGGCGTGGACGCCGACCGGACCCTGGTGATCCGGGACTATCTGCCGGTCGGTCGCAAGTCGCGCACCCTCGACGAGGCCCTGGTCGAGCTGGACCTGCTGACCGCGACCGAGCTGATCGACCTGGTCTCGGTGGCCCGGTCGATCGGTTACGCCGGTGCCTCGGACGCGCTGGAGGCCGCCGTGAGTCCGCGCGGCTTCCGGTTGCTCGCCAAGGTGCCCCGGCTGCCGACCTCCATCGTCGATCGGCTGGTCAGTCACTTCGGCACGCTGCAACGACTGCTCGGCGCCACGGTCGAGGACCTCCAGGCCGTCGAAGGCGTGGGCGACGCCCGGGCCCGCAGCGTCCGGGAGGGGCTGTCCCGCCTCGCCGAGTCCTCAATCCTGGAACGCTACGTCTGACGACCCACCAGGGCGCCGGGCCCAACCAGAGCGCCACCACCAGAGGTCTCGCCGAGCCCACCCACCACGGGCGCCAGGCCCAACCAGAGAAGCGCCACCACCAGCGGTCTCGCCGGGCCCACCCACCACGGGCGCCAGGCCCGACCATCGGAGCGCCACCACCAGAGGTCTCGCCGGGCCCGCCCACGACGGGATCAAGCCTGACCGCCCAGAGTGGGCGGGCCC
>NZ_JBTIXF010000093.1:0-19446 GCF_055793945.1 Plantactinospora sp. A48
CCCCCCCCCCCCCCCCCCCCCCCCCCCCCCCCCCCCCCCCCCCCCCCCCCCCCCACCCCCCCCCCCCCCCCCCCCCCCCCCCCCCCCGCGCCCGTGAGCTGAGATCCCGGCTCGGCGTCCTGGTCGACCCCCGGCGGGCTCGGCGTCCGGTCGACCCCTGGCAAGCAGCGCGAAGGACATGGTGTTGACAACATGCTGCGAGTGATAATCCGCCGTCTGCTCCAGATGGTGGTGACCCTGATAGTGCTGTCCGCACTGGTCTTCATCTGGCTGCGTAACCTGCCGGGTGGACCGGTGGACGCGCTGCTCGGCGAGCGGGCCACCCCCGCCACCCGGGAACTGCTCACCAAGGCGCTCGGCTACGACCAGCCGATCTGGGTGCAGTACGGCAGGTTCATGCAACGCATCCTCTCCGGCGACTTCGGCAACTCGATCCGGACCGGCGACGCGGTCACCTCGGTGCTCGGCCGCGCCTTCCCGGCCACCGTGGAGCTGTCGGTCGCCGCCATGATCATCGCGATCGGGCTGGGCGTTCCGCTGGGTTACCTGGCGGCCCGGTACCGTGGTCGGCTGCTCGACAACCTCACCGTCGGCGCCACCCTGCTGGGCATCTCCATCCCGATCTTCTTCCTCGGCTATCTGCTGAAGGATGTCTTCACCCAGAACATCCACTGGTTCCCGCCGTCCGGCCGGATCAGCACCGGGGTGGAGAACACCAATGTCACCGGCTTCTTCGTACTCGATGGTCTGCTGACCCGGGAGTTCGACGCCAGCGCCGACGCGCTGTGGCACCTGGTGCTGCCGGCCTTCACCCTGGCCACGATCCCGCTCGCGGTGATCGTCCGGATCACCCGGGCCAGCGTCCTGGACGTGCTGAACGAGGACTACGTACGCACCGCCGAGGCCAAGGGGCTGCGGCAGCGGACCATCCGGGGTCGGCACGTGCTGCGCAACGCCCTGCTGCCGGTGGTCACCACCATCGGCCTGCAGACCGGCGCGCTGCTGGCCGGCGCGGTGCTGACCGAGAAGGTCTACAACTGGGGCGGCCTCGGCACGCTGATCAACGACTCGATCAGCGGGGGTCGGGACTATCCGGTGCTCCAGGCGCTGATCCTGCTCGCGGCACTGGTCTTTGTGGTGGTCAACCTGGTCGTCGACCTGTCGTACGCGATCATCGATCCCCGGGTGCGGGTCCGATGACCGGCGGACGGAAGCGGATGAAGGAGCAGCCGGCATGAGTGAGCGCAGTATCGGGCTGCTGGGCGACCGGAAGAAGGCCCGCCTCGCGGAGTTGGCCCAGGCCACCGCCGACCAGGGCGGGGTGAGCCTGGTCCGGGACGCCTTCCGGCGGCTGCGCCGGAACCCGGTGGCGATCGTCGGGGCGGCCATCGTGCTGCTCCTGATCCTGATGGCCGTGTTCGCCCCGCTGATCGCGCCACACGACCCGATCACCCGGTTCCCCGAGCTGACCAGGGACCTGCGGGTGGACAACATCCCGGGAGCCCGGTCGGGATTCCCGCTCGGGTCCGACCCGCTGGGCCGGGACTACGCCTCCCGGCTGATCTACGGGGCCCGGCAGACGCTGCTGGTCGGCGTGCTGGCCACGCTCATCGGTCTGGTCTTCGGAGTCTTGATGGGGGCCGTGGCCGGCGCGTTTGGCGGCTGGGTGGACGTGGTGCTGATGCGGCTCACCGACGTGATGCTCGCGCTGCCCGGCCTGCTGCTCGCGATCACGCTGGTCGCGGTGGCCAGCAAGTCGAGCCAGTGGACGGTGATCTTCGCGGTCGCGATCGTCAACGTACCGATCTTCGCCCGCCTGTTGCGCGGGTCGATGCTGGCGCAGCGAGAGAGCGACCACGTGCTGGCGGCCCGGTCGCTGGGGGTACGGCAGCACAACGTCGTGCTCCGGCACATGCTGCCGAACGCCATGACCGCGGTGATCGTGCAGGCCACCCTCACCTTCTCGGTGGCCATCCTGGACGCGGCGGCGCTGTCCTTCCTCGGCCTCGGCGACCCGGACATCAACCGGGCCGAGTGGGGCCTGATGCTCGGTGTCGACGGCCAGCACTACTTCGACGTACGCCCCGAACTGGCCTACTACCCGGCGCTGGCGATCATCATCGTCGCGCTCGGGTTCACCCTGCTCGGTGAGGCCATGCGGGAAGCCATCGACCCGAAGAACCGGCGGTGACCGTGATGCGTACCGCGAACCGGCGGTCCGGCGACCGGGGGAACCCGCGGGCCGCGAACCGCGCGAACCGGCGGTGTGGCGACCGCGTCAACCGGCGGTCCGGCGACCGCCACCAGGGAGGACCGCGATGACCCTGCTCGACGTACGGGATCTCAGCGTGGTGTTCGGCCGGCGCGGGGAGAAGCCCTTCGCGGCCGTCGACAAGGTGAGCTTCACCGTGGAACCCGGCCAGACCGTGGGACTGGTGGGGGAGTCCGGCTGCGGCAAGAGCGTGACCAGCCTGGCGATCATGGGCCTGCTGCCCAAGCGGGGCAACAAGGTGAGCGGCGAGGTGCTCTTCGACGGCACCGACCTGCTCAAGTTGCGGCCCGACGAGCTGCGGGACCGGCGCGGCCGGGAGATCGGCATGATCTTCCAGGACCCGCTCTCCTCACTCAACCCGGTCATTCCCATCGGCCGGCAGGTGGCCGAGGTGCTGGAACGGCACCAGGGCCGGGACCGCCGGCAGGCGCTGCGGGAGGCCCGTGACCTGCTGGACGCGGTGGGCATCCCGGACCCCAGCCGGCGGCTGTCGGAGTATCCGCACCAGATCTCGGGCGGCATGCGCCAGCGGGCCCTCATCGCGATGGCGCTGGCCTGCAAGCCCCGGCTGCTGATCGCCGACGAGCCGACCACCGCGCTGGACGTGACCATCCAGGCGCAGATCCTCACCCTGCTCAAGGAACTGGTCGATGACAGCGGTACCGCGCTCATCATGATCACTCATGATCTCGGGGTGGTGGCCGGCCTCTGCGACACCGTCAACGTGCTCTACGGCGGCAAGGTGGTCGAGACGGCCGAGCGGCACGAGTTGTTCGCCCAACCGCGGCACCCGTACACGTACGGGTTGCTGAACTCGGTGCCCCGACTCGACTCGCTCCGGGGCGAGCCGCTGCACACCATCCCCGGCTCGGTCGCGGACAACATCCCGTGGACCGAGGGGTGCGCCTTCGCGCCGCGCTGCGAACGGGTGGTGGACGCCTGCGTCGGCGCCACCCCACCGCTGGAGCCGACCGCCCGTGGTGGCCGGCTGCGCTGCAACAACCCGGTCCCGCAGGAGGTGGCCGTCGCATGAGTACCGAACCGAGGGACCAGAACACCGCGCCGGAGCAGGCCGGAAACGACACCGCGCTGGACGCGGCCGGAGGCGGCGCCGGGCCGCAGCCGGCCGGGAGTGCCGCCGGGCCGGAGTTGGCCGGCAGTGGCGCCGCGCGGGGCGCGGTCGGGGCCGGACGGGTGCCCGTGCAGGGCACGAGGGCGGCGACCCACCCGGACGGCGCCCGGGCGGATGAGCCACCGCTCATCGAGCTGCGCGACCTCAAGGTCCACTTCCCGATCAAGAGCGGGCTGCTGTTCGACCGGACCATCGGATACGTCTACGCGGTCGACGGCGTCTCGCTGTCGATCCGTCGAGGCGAGACGTACGGCCTGGTCGGTGAGTCGGGCTGCGGAAAGTCCACCCTCGGCCGGGGCCTGCTGCGGCTGGTCGAGCCGACCAGTGGCGAGATCATCTTCGATGGTACGGACATCCGCGGCCTGGCCGGCGAGGCCATGCGGAAGTCCCGCCGCCGGATGCAGATGATCTTCCAGGATCCGATGTCCAGCCTGGACCCCCGCCAGTCGGTCGAGTCGCTGCTGGTGGAGGGACTCAAGGCACACGGCCTGGCCAAGGACAAGGCCGCCGTCGCCAAGCGGCTGCGGGACACGCTGGCCGCGGTCGGCCTGCCGGCCTCGGCGCTCAGCCGCTATCCGCACGAGTTCTCCGGCGGACAGCGGCAACGCATCGGGATCGCCCGCGCGCTCGTGCTCGACCCGGACCTGATCGTCGCCGACGAGCCGGTGTCCGCGCTGGACGTCTCGATCCAGGCCCAGGTGATCAACCTGCTGGAGAAGCTACAGGGCGAGCTGGGGCTGACGTACCTGATCATCGCGCACGACCTGGCGGTGGTCCGGCACATCGCCGACACGGTGGGCGTGATGTACCTGGGTGGCCTGGTCGAGGAGGCCAGCAGCGAGGAGTTGTACCGGCAGCCGCTGCACCCGTACACCCGGGCGTTGATGTCGGCCGTGCCGGTGCCGGACCCGACGGTCGAGGACCGGCGGGAGCGGATCCTGCTGGCCGGCGACCTGCCGTCCCCGGCCAACCCGCCGTCGGGATGCCGGTTCCACACCCGGTGCCCGTGGGCGCAGCCGACCCGCTGCGCCGACGAGCGGCCCGAACTGCGCGAGCTGGCGAGCGGCCACCGGGTGGCCTGTCACTTCGCCGAGGAGATCGAGGACGGGCGACTCCAGCCGCACGAGGTGCGGGCCGAGATCGTCCGGCCGAGTGACACCGAGTCGCCGGGCGACCCCGGCGAACTGATCCCAACGCCCTGACGGGGTAAGGAAGGGCCCCTTGTTATCGCTTTTTGTATAGCAAGGGGCCCTTCTTAACGCCCACCGCTGGCTCCGGCGGGACTCGGCAGCACGCAGCCGGCCGTTCGGTCCGGCGGGCGGCTGGTTCGGCTCAGCGGCGGCTGGTTGGCCCGGCGGGCGGCTGGTTCAGCCCTGCGGGCGGTTCAGCAGGCCGACGGCGATGGTGTGTACCGCCTCTACGCCGGCCGGATCGGCCAGCGGCGCCCTGCCGCCGGTGACCGCGTACCACTCGTCGGCGTCCTTGTACTGGACGCGCAGGGTGACCTGCCCGTCGGCGTACTCGGTGCGGAGCGTCAATTCGCCGGTCACCACGCCGACCTCGTCGGTCATCACCCCGCCGGGTCCCGGGGTCACGTCGGTGGTCCGGGACGTGCCGGCGCCGCCGGCGCCCCCGGCGGGCGTGGCGCCCCCGGCGGGCGTGGCGCCCCCGGCGGGCGTGGCGCCCCCGGCGGGCGTGGCGCCTGCGGCCGGCGCGGCGCCGGAAGCGGGCGTTGCGCCTGGGCCGGCGGCGGCCGGGGTGGCGCCCGGCTGGTTGTCCGCGGTCCCGCCGGCGGCCATCAGCAGGTCCCCAGCATGTCGCTCAACGCCGCCTTCTCGGCCGAGGTCACCGTCAGTCGCCAGTAGCTCTTCACCGTGATCCAATCCTGTGCGTACCGGCACCAGTAGTCCCGGCTCGGTGGCTTCCACTGAGACGGGTCCTGGTCACCCTTTGCCCGGTTGCTGGTCGCCGAAACGGTCAGCAGCTGGGGTCGGGTGGTGTCGTTGGCGAAATCGCTCCGCTTGTCATCGGTCCAGTCCGCGGCGCCCGACCGCCAGGCGTTCGCCAACGGCACCATGTGGTCGATGTCCACGCCCTTCGGGTCGGTGAAGCTGCGACCGTCGTACGCGCTGGTCCAGCGGCCACCGACGACGTTGCAACCGGACAGCTTGACGTCCTTGCCGTCCCGCTTGAGGACGGTGTCCCGCACGTCGCAGTTGCGGCCCGCCGAGCGCCAGTGCGGGAACCGGTCCCGGCTGTAACCCCGCATGGAACCGCTGCTGGCCACGGTGAGCTTGCCGAGTTGCTTCGCGGCGTCACCGTCGGATCCGCGCGACGCGCCGCCGCCGGGCGCGCCGCCCGAGGAGCCGGCGTCGGGCCCGGCCACCGACGTGCAGCCGGCACCGGTGAGGGCGAGCGCCGCGATCAGCGCGAGGCCCGCGACACGGATTCTGGAAGGGGTACGAGTCGACACCCCCCAAGCTTGCGGCCTGTACGCCCAGCGCGCACCACCGGAGCCCGCTTTACGCGATTTCGGGGCGGTCGACACGGTGACAGGGCAGATTGGAGCCCATGGGTCGGACATCGCCACCGTTGCGACTGGGGACCGTCGCGGGCCGGGGCACCCTGCTCGCCACGATCCTCGCCTCGGGGATGGTCTTCCTGGACAGCACCGTGGTCAATGTGGCGCTGCCCCACCTGGGGCGGGAGCTCGACGCCAAGGTGGGTGGTCTGCAATGGACCATCAACGGTTACCTGCTGATGCTGGCGGCGTTCGTACTGCTCGGTGGCGCGTTGGGGGACCGGTTCGGGCGCCGGCGGGTCTTCCTGCTCGGTGTGCTGTGGTTCACCAGCGCCTCGTTGCTCTGCGGTTTCGCCCAGAACATCGAGTGGCTGATCGGCGCCCGGATCCTGCAGGGACTCGGCGGCGCACTGCTCACCCCCGGCTCGCTGGCCCTGTTGCAGGGCAGCTTCCACCCGGACGACCGGGGCCGCGCCATCGGTGCCTGGTCCGGCCTGGCCGGCGTGTCCACGGCGGTCGGACCGTTCGTCGGGGGTTGGTTGATCGACGCCCTGTCCTGGCGGTGGATCTTCTTCATCAACCTGCCGATGGCCGTCGGTGTGGTGTTCTCGGCCCTGCGGTGGGTCCCGGAGACCCGCGACGAGTCGCTGACCTCGACCCGCGAGGCGCGGTCCGCCGAACCGGTCCCGGCCGGTGCGGCGCGGCGCCCTGAGGAGCGGACCCCGACCGAGGGCCGGCGCCCCGAGGTGGCGCGCCGGCAGCAGCACTTCGACGTGGCGGGCGCGTTGCTCGGTGCCCTGGCGCTGGCCGGCGTGACGTACGCCCTGATCGACGCCCCGCAGCGCGGCTTCGGCTCGGGACCGGTGATCGGCGCGGCCAGTGCCGGGGTCCTGGCGGCCGTCCTGTTCGTCCTGGTCGAGCACCGCCGCGGGGACGGGGCCATGCTGCCGTTACGGCTGTTCGGCAGCCGGCTGTTCGCGGTGCTCAACGTCTACACCGTCGCCGTCTACGCGGCGCTCAACGGTCTCACCTTCTTTCTGTCGGTCTACCTGCAGAACGTCGTGGGCTATTCAGCGCTGCTCACGGGGGTCGCCACGCTGCCGCTGACCATCCTGTTGCTGGTCGGCTCGTCCCGGGCCGGCGCCCTGGCCGCCCGGATCGGGCCCCGCTTGCCGCTGACCGTCGGGCCGCTCCTGGCCGGTACGGGCTTCCTGCTGCTGCGCGGGATCGAGCCGCACGCCTCGTACTGGACGGCAGTGCTGCCCGGGGTGGGTCTGTTCGGCCTCGGCCTGACCTTCGTCGTGGCGCCGCTGACCGCGTCGGTGCTGGGCGCGGTGGCCGACCACTACGCCGGGGTGGCCAGCGGGGTCAACAACGCGGCGTCCCGGGCCGGTGGCCTGTTGGCGATCGCGACGCTGCCGCTGCTGGTGGGACTGAGCGGCACCAGTTACGAGCAGCCGGCGCAGCTGACCGCCGCGTTCCGCTCGGCCATGGTGTGGTCCGCCGGCCTGATGTACCTGAGCGCCGTCCTGGCCGTGGTGCTGGTGCACCGGCCCAGCAAGCCCTTGTCGCCGTCCCGACCGGGCCCGGCGTTGCCGCCGCCGGCGTACCCGCCGCAGGAGCGGCGTCCGGCGGCCCGGGACTGATCCCGCGCAGGTCGTGGTCGGGACCGCCATCGTTCGACCGTCGTGACCAGGCGCTACTCGCCATCACATCGAGCAGTAACGATGAGTGTTAAATTTAATGAACAATCTTCAACTGATTGCGAAGCACCGGAAAGGTCAAGGATCGTGAGCCCCTTTCTGATCGGCTCATGGTCGGGGATCGCGATCGTGACGCCCTCATCCGGGTAGTGGGAAGCTCCCACTCGGGATACCGTTTCTGTCCCGCATAGGGCAAACTAGATGGACGTGACAGGCGGTCCGCTGAGTCGGCCCCGATAGTCGCAGAACATATCCGGAGGGCCGTTTGGGCAAGCAGACCACGGGACGCGGGTCTCTCATCCGTGCCGTGGCCGTGCTGCTGACGTTCATACTGCTCGCGTTGACCGGTGCCAACAGCCCATTCGGAAAGCTGGGCGAGGAACGCGCGTGTGCCTCCTCGTGCGTGGAGCGGATCGAGATCGACGACAAGCGCGACGACGACACGTCCGCGCTGCGCGTCTTCGCGGAGACCCACACCCGCACCGTCGCGACACGCCCAAAAAGCGAGCGTTTCACGTGTGCTGCCCGCCTGTGGCCGGCCACCACGGCGGTCCTGCGGGCCACCCCTGTCGACCAACCCGTCCGTCGATCGGGCAACCGGGCACTAGCCGCACTCCAAGTGTTCCGCTGCTGATCAGAGCCCTCGGGGCACAGCCTCTCCCGAGCGCTCTCGCAGCCGTCACCCGCTAGCGCTCTCGCAGCCGTCACTCGTTCTTCCCATCGTGGGACCAACGTAGAAATGCTATGCGTGAAATGTTGATTAACCATGCCCAAAACTTTCGCCGACGCATCGCGAGCCAGGTTCAGGAACGCGACCAATCCGCGCGACTGGCTCTACGAGATCGACACCGGTGTCGTACTCGCTCATCAGTCCGAGTCAATGACGATCCTGTTGTTCTGATCGCGAAGGGCCTTCACCGATGAACATCGAGTCAATTCGGGACCTGGAAACCCTGCGCCGAGATGTCCTCGCCTCGCTCGTGGTCTTCCTTGTCGCCCTGCCGCTCTGCCTCGGCATCGCCGTCGCTTCCCACGTACCACCGGAACTTGGCCTCCTCACGGGTATCGTCGGCGGGCTGGCCGTCGGAGCACTACCGGGCAGCAGCCTTCAGGTCAGCGGTCCCGCGGCCGGGCTCACGGTCCTCGTGTACGAGGCGGTACAGAGCTACGGCCTACGAACGCTGGGCGTGATCGTGCTGCTCGCCGGGCTCCTGCAGATCCTGCTGGCCGTCCTGCGGATGGGACGCTGGTTCCGGGCGATCTCGGCCTCGGTCGTACTCGGAATGCTCGCGGGCATCGGGTGCATCCTGGTCATCAGCCAGTCGTACGCGCTGCTGGACCACCGGGCTCCCGGCACGGCGCTGGAGAACCTGGCCGGCCTGCCCCGGCTGTTCGTCAACGTCAGCGACCCGGGCGTGCTGGCCGCGGCCGGTCTGGGCATCGGCGCGATCCTCGTCATCGTCGCGTGGCGGTACGCACCGGCGCGGCTGCGGATCATCCCCGGCCCGCTCGTCGCGGTCGTGGCCACCTCGGCGGCGGCATTCGTGCTGCGTCTGCCGGTCAAGCACGTCGAGGTACGCGGGCTCGTGCAGAGCCTGCACCTGATCAGCCTCGGCGACCTGACCGCCGTCACCCAACTCGGGGTGCTCGGCATCGCCGTGACGTTCGCCCTGATCGCCTCCGCCGAAAGTCTGTTCAGCGCGGCGGCCGTGGACCGGTTGCACTCCGGACCGCGGACGAGGTACAACGCCGAGTTGCTGGCCCAGGGCATCGGCAACACGATATGCGGGCTGCTCGGAAGCCTTCCGTTGACGGCCGTCATCGTCCGCAGCGCGGCGAACGTCCAGGCCGGTGCCCGTACCAAGGCGTCGCGCATCCTGCACGGCGTCTGGCTACTACTGTTCGTCGCGATCCTGCCCGGTGCGCTCGACGTCATTCCGATGGCGGTGCTCGCCGGAGTGCTCGTCCACGCCGGCGCGAAACTGGTCCCCGTGGCGACGGTGACCCAGCTGTGGCGCACCGACCGTGGCGAGTTGCTCGTGCTGGGTGGCACAACGGTCGCGATCATCGCCACCAACATGTTCGAGGGCATCGTGATCGGTCTGGTGCTCGCGGTGGTCAAGGTCGCGTGGGACGTCGCCCACGTGCACATCGAGGTGGAGCAGCAGCCCGATCGGGTACGTGTGGTGCTCTCGGGCAACGCCACGTTCCTGCGCCTGCCGCGCATCCACGACATGCTCGACGCGCTGCCGCATGACCGACCGGTCGACCTCGACCTGTCGGGCCTGCGCCACCTCGATCATTCCTGCCGCGGCGTGCTGCTGGCCTGGACCGCCGGCCACAACGCCGGTGGTCCCCGACTGCACCTGTCCGAACCACTGATCGCCCAGCCCGGTGCTCCGGGCTGAGCCACGCCCTGGCGGGCCGGCGGTGCTGACGCACGTCTGGTGACGATCGATCTGCGCGTTAAGAAGGGCCCCTTGCTATACAAAAAGCGATAACAAGGGGCCCTTCCTTTCCGGTCAGGCGCGGCGGGCGCGGTTGACGGCGCTGGTCACGGCCTGGATGGAGGCCGTGACGATGTTCGGGTCGAGGCCGACGCCCCAGACCGGTCGGCCGTCGACGTCACACTCGACGTACGCGGCGGCCTGCGCGTCGCCGCCAGCGGACATCGCGTGCTCGTGGTAGTCGAGCACCCGGACCCGGATGTCCAACTCGGCCAGGGTCCTGACGTACGCGTCGATCGGGCCGTTGCCGGTGGCGGACAGTGATCGCCGCTCGCCCCCGGTGGTGACCGTGACGTCGATCTCGACCTTGCCGTCGACGGTGGCGGTGCCGTAACCGTGCATGGTCAGCGCCGGGTCGGGCTGGTGGTCGACCAGGTAGTCGGCGGCGAAGATCTCCCACATCCGCTCCGGCTCGACCTCGCCGCCGCCGGCCTCGGTGACCCGCTGGACCACGCCGGAGAACTCGATCTGCAAGCGGCGCGGCAGGTCCAGCTGGTGCTCGGTCTTCATGATGTACGCGACGCCGCCCTTACCGGACTGCGAGTTGACCCGGATGATCGCCTCGTACGTCCGGCCCAGGTCCTTCGGGTCGACCGGCAGGTAGGGAACCTCCCACGGGTGCTCCCCGACCGGTACCCCGGCCGTGGCGGCCTCGGCGGCCAGCGCGTCCAGTCCCTTGTTGATGGCGTCCTGGTGCGAACCCGAGAAGGCGGTGAAGACCAGGTCGCCCGCGTACGGGTGGCGTTCGTGGACCGGGAGCTGGTTGCAGTACTCGACCGTGCGGCGAACCTCGTCGATGCCGGTGAAGTCGATCTCCGGGTCGATGCCCTGGGAGAACAGGTTGAGGCCGAGGGTCACCAGATCCACGTTGCCGGTGCGCTCGCCGTTGCCGAACAGGCAACCCTCCACCCGGTCGGCGCCGGCCAGCAGGCCCAGTTCGGCCGCGGCCACGCCGGTGCCACGGTCGTTGTGCGGGTGCAGGCTGAGCACCAGGCTCTGCCGGCGGGGCAGGTTGCGGTCCATCCACTCGATCGAGTCGGCGTACACGTTGGGCGTCGCCATCTCCACCGTGGCCGGCAGGTTCACGATCAGCGGCCGGTCCGGGGTCGGGTCGATGACCTCGGTCACCGCCGCGCAGATCTCCAGCGCGTAATCCAGTTCCGTGCCGGTGTACGACTCGGGCGAGTACTGGTAGTAGACCTCGGTGTCCGGGGCGTGGATCTCGGCGTACTTGTGGCAGAGCCGCGCCGCGGAGGTGGCGATGTCCGTGATCCCGGCGC
The DNA here is from genome assembly GCF_055793945.1 of Plantactinospora sp. A48. NCBI lineage: Bacteria > Bacillati > Actinomycetota > Actinomycetes > Micromonosporales > Micromonosporaceae > Plantactinospora > Plantactinospora sp. A48. The sequence continues at coordinate 11,416 of NZ_JBTIXF010000093.1, forward strand.
GGTCCAGACCGAAGACCACCCGGCGCTGGAGGATCGAGGTCGAGTTGTAGAAGTGCACGATGGCCCGGTCGGCGCCCCGGATCGACTCGAAGGTGCGGTCGATCAGGTGCTCGCGGCACTGGGTGAGGACCTGGATGGTCACGTCGTCCGGGATGAGATCCTGTTCGATCAGCTGCCGGATGAAGTCGAAGTCGGTCTGGCTGGCCGCCGGGAAACCGACCTCGATCTCCTTGTATCCCATCCGGACGAGCAGCTGGAACATCCGCCGTTTGCGCTCGGGCGACATGGGGTCGATCAGGGCCTGGTTGCCGTCCCGCAGGTCGACGGCGCACCAGCGGGGCGCCCGTTCGATGCGCCGGCCGGGCCAGTCGCGGTCCGGCAGGTCCAGCGCGAACTGCCGGTGGTAGGGCTGGTAACGGCCGAACGGCATCCGGCTGGGTTGCTGGCGGGCGACCGGATCAACGGCCTGGGCGGGGTCAGCGGTTCGACCCGGATCAACGGCGTGGGCCGGATCGGCGGTTTCGAACGGACTGGCGGATCGAGCCGGCTCTACGGTTTCGGCGGAGGTTGCCATGGCGGAAGACTCCCGATGGGTCATGTGGTGACGTGCTGGTCAGCGTCGAAGGCGATCGGCGGCGGTGCCGATGGCTGGGGCCGTCAGGATCGGCCCGGAAACCGGTGCGACAGGACGGCGCGCGTCAACTCCGCGACGGGGTGCCGGCCGGACTGGCCCCGCCGCGGCAGCGAAGGAGGAGCGACTGCCACATGACGTTGTGACCCTACGTGGTCGAGCGGATCTCCGGTAGGCCGGTCCGGACTGTGGGACCTGATTCACCCGGCCGGGTCGCTCTCGGTCGAGTCGGGCGTCGCGACCTCCAGCGGCTGGGCGGCGACCACCGGGCCGGGAAGTGCCACGGTCGCCGGTCCGGCGACCGGTGGGGCGGTGAGCCGCAGTGTGCCCAGGTCCAGCCGGGCCGCGGTGAGCGTCCCGTCCGGTTGGTAGCAGTAGATTCCGATGGCGACCGGTGCCGCCAGCGAGGCCGAGGTGGAACCGACCGAGTAGCAGGTGCCGGTGGCCCCCGGCAGTGATCGGCTGGTGTCGACGGCCAACGGCTGCCGCCGGTCGATCAGCACGGACCGCCAGTCGGTGAAGACGTGCTCGATCCGGGGATCGAACCGGTCCGGCAGGGTGGCGTCGGGATCCGCCGCCCGCACGCAGGTCGGCGGGTCGGGTCGGCGTGTGGACTGGAGGGCGCACTGGAAGAGTCCGTCGGCGGTGCGCGCCACCGCCACGTCGGCGGCGCCGCCGAGGGCGCCGCCGACGATGTCGACCCGCCAGCTCCCGTCGGCGGCCTGGGAGACGGTCACCGGACGGTCCGGCCGACCATCGGTGGCCAGCACGTACTGGGCGGTGACCCGGTGGTCCTCCGCCGCCGAGACCCGGGCCGCGAGTTGGTCCCAGGCCTCGTCCGCGCGGGACGGGACCGGGTCGCGGTCGCTCTGCGTCGGTTCGGGTGGCGGTGCCGGCTCGCCGCACGCCGCGAGCAGCACCGGTACGAGCAGACCCAGCGCGATCGCGCGGCAGCGACGTGGAACGGGAGAGAACGGGACGTCGGTGCGCACCCGGCCATTCTGCGGGCGAACCGGATGAACCGCTGGCTATCGGGGAGGGACACGCCGCCGCCGACCGGGGCCGGGATCTCACTCACACGGCCCTGCGGTGCGTACCGGTATCGTCCGTTTGGTCCCTTCGATGTCGGGGCTTCGGCGGCACCGTCGGAGCCGGTCGGCCGGGCGCCACCTGCCGGATGGTGGGATCGGCCGTCCCGACGGTCGGCGGTGGCCGGTACCCTGAGATGGTCTCGCACGGCGCCGCCGGCCCTTTCCGCACCGGCGGCGTCGGCACGCTCGGGCCTGTCGGAGGGAGTTGGACCGTCGTGGCACTGGTGGTGCAAAAGTACGGCGGTTCCTCCGTCGCCAACGCCGAACGCATCAAGCGGGTGGCCGAGCGGATCGTGGCGGCCCGCAAGGCCGGTGACGACGTGGTGGTGGTGGTTTCCGCCATGGGCGACACCACCGACGAACTGCTCGACCTGGCGAACCAGGTGAGCCCGCTGCCGCCCGGTCGCGAACTGGACATGCTGCTCACGGCGGGCGAGCGGATCTCGATGGCGCTGCTCGCGATGGCCATCCACAACCTCGGCTACGAGGCCCGGTCGTACACCGGCTCCCAGGCCGGCGTGCTGACCACCTCGACGCACGGGCGGGCCCGGATCATCGATGTGACACCCGGCCGGCTGCGCGGCGCTCTCGATGAGGGAGCGATCGCCATCGTCGCCGGTTTCCAGGGCGTCTCGCAGGACACCAAGGACATCACGACGCTGGGTCGGGGCGGCTCGGACACCACGGCGGTGGCCCTGGCCGCGGCGCTCGGGGCCGACGTCTGCGAGATCTACACCGACGTGGACGGCGTCTTCACCGCCGATCCCCGGATCGTCCCGGACGCGCGTCACATCACGCGGATCACGTACGAAGAGATGTTGGAGCTGGCGGCCTGCGGCGCGAAGGTGCTGATGCTGCGGTGCGTGGAGTACGCCCGCCGGTTCAGCATGCCGATCCACGTCCGATCGTCGTACTCGACCAACACGGGCACCCTGGTGACCGGATCGATGGAGGACCTTCCCGTGGAACAAGCGTTGATCACCGGGGTCGCGCACGACCGCAGCGAGGCGAAGATCACGATCGTCGCCGTTCCCGACGAGCCCGGCGCGGCGGCCCGGATCTTCGAGACGGTGGCCAGCGCCGAGATCAACATCGACATGATCGTGCAGAACGTCTCCACCGAGGGCACCGGCCGGACGGACATCTCGTTCACGCTGCCCAAGACCGATGGACCGACCGCGATGGCGGCGCTCAGCCGCATCCAGCAGAGCATCGAGTTCAAGGGCCTGCTCTACGACGACCACGTCGGCAAGGTCTCGCTGATCGGCGCGGGGATGCGGTCGCATCCGGGCGTCGCCGCCAGCTTCTTCCAGGCCCTGGCCGAGGCCGGGGTGAACATCGAGATGATCTCCACCTCCGAGATCCGCGTCTCGGTGGTCTGCCGGGACTCCGATCTCGACTCCGCGGTCCGGGCGGTACACGCGGCGTTCGACCTGGGCGGTAACGAGGAGGCGGTCGTCTACGCGGGCACCGGGCGATAGTCCGATGGCCAAGCTACCCACACTGGCCGTGGTCGGCGCGACCGGTGCCGTCGGCACCGTCATGTGCGACCTGCTCTCCTCCCGCAAGAACGTCTGGGGCGAGATCCGACTGATCGCGTCGGCCTCGTCGGCGGGCCGGACGCTCCGGTGCCGGGGTGAGGACCTGGTGGTCCAGGAACTCACCGAGGAGGCGTTCGACGGGGTGGACGTGGCGATGTTCGACGTCCCCGACGAGGTCTCCGCGAAGTGGGCACCGGTGGCCGCCGCCCGTGGCACGGTCGCGGTGGACAACTCCGGCGCCTTCCGGATGGACCGGGACGTCCCGCTCGTCGTCCCCGAGATCAACCCGGAGCAGGTGCGGAACCGCCCCAAGGGCATCATCGCCAACGCCAACTGCACCACGCTCGCGATGATCGTCGCGGTCGCGCCGCTGCACCGGGAGTACGGCCTGCGGGAGCTGGTGCTCGCGTCGTACCAGGCGGTCTCCGGAGCCGGCAAGGCCGGGGTGGACGCCCTGCACGACCAGCTCGCCAAGATCGCCGGGGATCGGGTGCTGGGTTCCCGCCCCGGCAACGTGCGGCAGGCGGTCGGTGACGATCTCGGGCCGTTCCCGGCGCCGCTAGCGCTCAACGTGGTGCCCTGGGCCGGATCGCTGCGCGACGGCGGCTGGTCCTCCGAGGAACTGAAGATGCGCGACGAATCCCGCAAGATCCTCGGGCTGCCCGACCTCAAGGTCTCCGCCACCTGCGTCCGGGTACCGGTGGTGACCGGGCACTCGGTGGCCGTACACGCGGTGTTCGGCGCCGAGGTGGACGCCGAGGGCGCCCGGGAGGCACTGCGCAACGCCCCCGGGGTGATCGTGGTGGACGATCCGGCGGCCGGCGAGTTCCCGATGCCGATCGACGCGGTCGGCACCGACCCGTCCTGGGTGGGTCGGATCCGCCGGGCCGTGGACGATCCGCGCGCGTTGGACCTCTTCATCACCGGCGACAACCTGCGTAAGGGCGCCGCGCTGAACACCGCCCAGATCGCCGAGCTGGTAGCGGCGGAACTCACCGCCCGGTAGGAGCCACCGCCCGGTAGGAGCGCCGATCACCCGCACGGCCGGCGCCGACCGTACGCCGGCGCCTGGTGGCCTCGCCGGGTGTCTCCTACGTCGCGCTTGGCGCCCGGCCGGTCTCAGGGCGCCAGTCGTACGCCGTCGCGGCCTCGGCGTTTCACCTCGTAGAGGGCGGTGTCCGCGCGTCGCATGGTGTGCTCGGGCAGCTCGCGGTGCCGCTGCACCGCGACACCGACGCTGATCGTCCGGCGCAACTGGCGGGCCGCGCCGGCCAGTCGCTCGGCGATCCCGACGGCCTCCTCGGGCCGGCCCACCTCGACCACCGCGACGAACTCGTCACCACCGATCCGGTAGAGCTCGTCGCCCTGCCGCAGCGCGCCCTCCAGCGCCCGGGCCAGCTCGATCAGCACCTGGTCGCCGGCCTGGTGGCCGTACGTGTCGTTGACGTTCTTGAAGCCATCGACGTCGATGGCCAGCAGCGCGGTCCGGCCCGGGGTGGCCGTCGCCATCCGTTCCCCGAACGGCCCGTGGTGGCGCAGCCCGGTGAGCGGGTCCGAGCTGGCGCGTTCCCGCAGCCGGGCCAGCCCGCGAAGCCGCTCCAGGCAGGCCCACACCTGCGCGGCGAGCAGTTCCATGAGGTTGACGGTGCTTGGATCCGGTCGCGCCACCCGCTCGTCCGCGACCAGCAGCATGCCGCCGATCTCCGGCCGACCCACCGGTACGGCGATCAGCGTGCCGATGCCGACCGTGCTCAGCGGCTCGGCGTCACTGGTGGTCGGCCGGTCCGGTTCGCCGAGGGTGTAGGCGGCGCCGAACCGGTGGGTGCGCTCGACCAGGTGGTCGACGGCGGCTGGATCCGCGGCTGCGAGCGCCCGGACCATCCGCTCGGCCAGGTCCGCGTCGGCCCCGTCGCCGCCGGAAGGGTTCGCCCCGGCACCGTCGGAATCCGCCATCCTGGGCCGGGGCACCGCCGAGGCGGCGGGGGACGGCTCGGCGGTGGGCGGGGGTGTCGCTGTCTCGGCGGTGGGTTCGGCAGCCGAGCTGGACAGCGGAATCGGGTGGGTTCCGTCCGGGCCGGGCAGGACCAGCACGGCGGCGCGTAGCTCCGAGATGTCCCGGGCCGCGGTCATCGCGGCGATCCGCAGCTCCCACTCGGTGGTGGCCGAGGTCATCGCCGCCACGTGCCGCAGCAGCTTCTCGGCGCAGGTCTCGGCCGGCGGCCCGCCCAGCTCGGCGATGCGCCGCCCGAGCAGCTCCCCGACGGTCCAGGCGGCCTGGCACCAGGGCTCCAGATCGACCGGCTCGGTCCATTCGAGATCCAGTACGCCGAGCCGGCGGCCCGCCGGATCCCGGATCGGTACGCACATCTCGGAGCGGACGTCGGAGCGCAGCGGAACGTAGTCGGGATCCTCCGTCACCACCGGCACCACGGCCGGCTTGCCGGATTCCCAGACCCGGCTGGTGACCCCGGAGCCCGGCGGCACGGTGGCGAAGGTCTGCCAGGAGCCGGTGGCCGCGACGGTCCGGAGTCGGTCGTGCGCCCAGAGCAGCACCGAGACCCGCTCCGGCAGGTGCGGCGGCCAAGCCGTCACGGACGGCTGGGACAGGGTGGTCACGGCCGCCCGACATGCGTCGACCACTGTCGGCGCCGAGGCCACGGCGGCCGAGGCGCTGACGAGGAGTTGCTGGTGATCGAGGAGCACCGGGTCCTCTTCGCGAGGGGTGGGTGGATGCCGCCCGGAGGGGAGGGGCGGCGTTCGACAAGATTACTCACGGTGCTGGAAAACCGCTGAGTAACCCGGGCCCGTTCGGGGTCTTTGCCGGTTGTCGTGGCGCTGGCGCTGTCTATGGAGTGACGAAGGTTACTCAGCGGAGCCGGGTCGGGCCTCGGCCCCACGGCCAGTTGCCGGTCATCCTAAGCGTCGGATCAGCGGTACGCTGCGCGCGCCGCCGCCTGGAAGCACCGCTTCCCCCACCCTTTGCCGCGGTCGGTTCCCCTCGAGCCAGGAGATTCGACAGGACATGCCACAACGATGGATCTCGGTGCTTCTCTCCGCCGGTCTCACGCTTGGCGCCGTGGCCGGTCCGGCACAGCCGGCGAACGCCGGCGAACCGCTGCCCGGCGGTGGATGGGCACACGCCGGTCTGAAACCGGGTGCTCGGGCCGCCGCCGCGGCGACCGCGACCACGCCGACCGGATACACGATCAAGGGCATCGACGTTTCCAGCAACGACCACTCGCTGGGCCCCATCGACTGGAACGCGCAGGCGGCCAACGGGGTCAGCTTCGCGTACGTCAAGGCGACCGAGGGTACGAACTACCTCAACCCGTACTTCGACGCCGACAACCGGGACGCCAAGGCCGCTGGGATCCTCGTCGGGGCGTACCACTACGCCCGGCCGGACAAGCGTGACCCGGTGAACGAGGCCGACTACTTCATCGACCACGCACAGTGGGCCAAGGACTCGCGGACCCTGGTCCCGATGCTCGATCTGGAATGGCCGTACTTCGACCTGCCGGCCTGCTGGGGGTTGACGCCCACGGAGTTGACCGACTACATCCGAGCGTTCACCGGTCGGGTGGAGCAGCGCACCGGTCGCAAAATGGTGATCTACACGAACACCAACTGGTGGAATCCGTGTACGAACAACGACCCGTCCTTCGGCGCTCTGCTGCTGAACATCGCCGGCTACACGGCCAGCCTGCCGCCGCTGCCCAGCGGCTGGAGCAAGGCTGCCTTCTGGCAGTACGCGGCGGGTGACACGTCCCAACCGGGCAACTACGACCAGGACGTCTTCACCGGCGACTACCCGGCGCTGACCAGCCTCACCGGGGCCGCCCCGGCGATCGAGCCGTCCATCGGGCTGCTCGCGCACGCCAACAGCAGATACGTGACGGCGGAGAACGGCGGCAGCAAGCCGCTGATCGCCCGGAGTACCGAGATCGGCCTGTGGGAGCAGTTCGACCTGGTCAACGCCGGTGCTGGTCACGTTGCCCTGCGGTCGCGGGCCAACGGGAAGTACGTCTCCGCGACGAGCGCCGGCACGGGCGCGCTGATCGCCAGCGCCAGCAGCATCGGACTGTGGGAGCAGTTCACCATCGTGACCAACTCCGACGGCAGTCTCAGCCTGATCGCGCAGGTCAACGGCAGGTACGTCACGGCACCCAGCGCCGGGGGCTCGGCGCTGATCGCGAACCGGACCACCATCGGGGAGTGGGAGAAGTTCGACAAGTACGCCGCGCCGAGGGTGATCAGCGTCAGCGCCGTCGGCGTCGACCGGTACGTGACGGCGGAGAGCGGTGGCGGCAAGCCGCTGATCGCCCGGGGCACCACCGTGGGTGAGTGGGAGCAGTACGACCTCGTGGACGCCGGTCACGGGTACGTGGCGTTGCGATCGCACGCCAACGACCTGTACGTGACGGCGGAGAGCGGTGGCGGCAAGCCGCTGATCGCCCGGGGCACGACCGTCGGTCAGTGGGAGCAGTTCACCCTGGTCGACAACGCCGACGGGACGGTGAGTATCCGGGCACGGGCGAACGGAAAGTACGTGACCGCGCTCAGCGGCGTACCGCTGATCGCCGATGCCACGACGATCACCACGGACCAGCGGTTCAACCTGGCCAGCTGACCTGACCGACCTTCGGGCCCGCGGCGGGGGAACACCCCACCCCCGAGACCCACCGCAAAACCCACCCCACCCCTCCCCCCCCCACCCCCCCCCCCCCCCCCCTCCCCCCCCCTCCCCATCCCCGTCACAAACCCCCAC